>JALYHG010000052.1 GCA_030776725.1 Actinomycetota bacterium | reverse complement strand
TGATCAGCTCCAGTCGGGAGATGTCATCGTCGGTGTAGAGCCGGAACCCGCCGGCCGTGCGGTCCGACGGTTCGATCAACCCGACCTCCTCGTAGTAGCGCACCGTGCGCAACGACAACCCGACCCGATCGGCGACCTCGCCGATCTGATGGGTGGCGTCCTGCACCATGCGCGCTCCCCCGGCTGCTCGTCCGACGTGCATCCGCGATCCTACCCTGAAAACCTCCACTAACGTGAGGGTTCGGTGCGGCGGATGCCACGGTGAACGACACGGGTTCCGCCAGATCGAGGTCCTCGATCACAGCCAGTGTGTTCACCCGCGGCCGGGTCTCTCCCGCGCAACTCGCCGTCCGCGCCACCGAGCAGACGTGTGGGTCGGCGCCGACAAGCCGCCGCCCTTCGTCGAACGTGACCCCGAGGACAACCCCGCGCTGGGGGTGCGCGGTATCCGCCTCAGCCTGAAGCGCCCCGCCCTACTGCGCGACCAGCTCCGCGCTCTGCTGCACGCCAGGACGATGGTCGCCGAGGAGCGGTCGGGGCGGTTGGCGATCATGTTCCCGCTGGTGTCCGCCGTCTGGGAGCTGGTCGAGGCCCGGCGGATCCTCACCGAGGTCGCCGACGAGGAGACGGTCGACCTCGACGACATCGAGGTCGGGGTGATGATCGAGGTGCCGTCCGCCGCGCTGGCCGCACGACGGCTCGCCCCCCACGCGGACTTCTTCTCCATCGGCACGAACGACCTGCTGCAGTACCTGTTCGCCGCCGACCGGCTCAACGCCGAAGTCCCCGAGCTCCAGGACGTCTGCGACCCGGCCGTCCTCGCTCTCATCCGCGACGTCATCGACGCGGGGCACGCGGCAGGCGCCTGGGTGGGCATCTGCGGCGAAGCCGGCAGCGACCCCGTCTGGCCGCCGCGATGGTGGGTCTGGGCATCGACGAGCTGTCGATGACCCGCGCGGCCATCCCGGAAGTCAAGGACACCCTCCGCCATCTCGACAGCGCCGACTGCCGTAGCGCCGTCGCGCACGCCATCGAAAGGGCGTCTGACGGGCCCGCAGCACGCCGGATCCTGCAGCAACGGCTCGGACTCTGACCTGGGCCGGCGCGTGGCAACGGTGAGGAACGGCGGCCATTCACTCGCTAGGTACCGGGCTAGGACCGGTCTAGGACAGCTTCCACACACCCTTCCGGTGGGACCGACTGGCTGAAGTAGACGTCGCCTTCTGGAGGTGCATCGCATCCCTCCAGTCGGCGTTCGCCGAGGTGGTGCTCGAGATCGACGGGGATCTGTTCGAACGCGAGGTCATCGGTACAGCCTTCGTCCTCGCCGGGTATCCGACGCCGGACGAAGGTCTCGATCGAAACGCTGTCGGCGGTCTCTGACACGTCCACATGATCGAACGAACCGCACGAGACCGCGCTCGGGACGGGGACGACGACCCTCAGCCTGTTGCCATCGGGAGGTTCGGCGAGCCTCCAGTCGGAACGCTCGACGGCATGGGCAGGGGAAGACGCCGCCGTTGCAGTCCCGGCGTGACCATCGGGATCCGAGGGACTCGCGCGTCCGCAGCTCGCCAGGAGGACCGCGAACACGATGAGCGTCAAGAGCGGACGTCGGTTGGTCATTTCATCTCCGCGCTGGGACGATGGCGCTCCACGGGGTGAGACGCGGCGGCCTGTTCCAACGTTGCATCATCGACGGGGGCGGGGCGAGCCGGAGAGGGCGCGGGAGCCTGCGCGACGTCGACTTGCTGCTGCTCACTCGACGGTTCGTAGTGCCACTGCGGGTCGGATCCGACTGGCCCGGCGTGCTGGCCAGGCTGCTGCCGCGATCGATGCCAGGAGCGTCATGCCCAGGAGGATGGCGATCTCGATCCACGGGATCTGGAAGCGCACCTCGAGTCCCCCGAAAGCGGCGGCGTTGCTGACGAGCTGGTAGGCGGTCGCGCCGCCCAGCACGGTTCCGATGATGATGCCCTGCAGAGCGATGAACGCGGCCTCGAGCATGAAGGAGCGTCCGACGGTGCCGGGTTGCACTCCGATGCTGCGCAGGACACCGATCTGCTGGCGGCGTTCCCGGACGGCACGCACCATCACGACGCCCAGGCCGGCGATCCCGACCAGGAGTCCGAGCATCAGGTAGCCCTGCAGGATGCGCATGAACTGGCGGTTCTGCTGCTGCCGCTCGGTCACGATGGCTCGGAAGCTGCGGGCCTCGACGCCGTGGTCGATGTGCTGCTGCTGGAGGGTGGTGGCGATCCGTTGCGGGTTGGCCTGCTCGTCCACCGCGACGTACAGCCGGTTAGCGGGGACCTTGGGACCGAGGATGGCCACCAGGCTGTCTTCGGACATGAACGCGCCGGAGAAGGCGAGCCCGCCCTTCGTGATCCCCACGAGCTGACGTTCGTCTCGTTCGCCGGTGAGCGGGTCGCGGACGTCGACGGTGTCGCCGAGCTGCACCAACTCGTTGGAGCCCGCCTGCTGGAGGAACTCGGCATCGAGGATCATGGTCGAGGGGTCGTCGAGCACGTGCTCCCAGACGGTCTCCTCGTCGGGGAGGCTGGGTAGCCACCGGTCCAGAGCGGGCGGTCGGGTTCGCAGTAGCTGGCGGTCGTAGCCGGAGGCGAACCAGCGGCGGAAGTCCTCGCCGCCTGGGAGGCGGAACTCAACGTTGAACGCCGCGTGACGCAGCGGCGACACGAGTTCGACGCCGTCCATGTCACGTACGGCGTCGGCAGGCAGGGGGTCGCTCGCGTTGCTGGTGACCAGCAGGTCGTACCCGCCAGACTCAGCGTCGGCGAACACGTCCGGCTGAGCGCCGATCACCTGGCCGAGTAGCGACACGAGCACCAGGGTGAACACGATGAGCGCGTACATGGCCAGGGTCATGGTCGTGCGGAACGGTCGGGCCAGCGGGTAGGCGAGCCCCAGTCGCGCGACGACGCTTCCGCTGCCGCCGGCCATGCGGCGCACGAGCCGTCCGACGCTGTCCTGGTTGCGCGCCAGCACGATCACCGCGGCCCCGGTGATGACCAGCCCCTGGACGACGAAGACGACGACGTCGGCGTTGCGGAACGCGTCGGGGAGCACGGTGGGCACCAGCACGCCCCACACCACCACGAGGACGCCTAAGACCGTGACCGCGCGGCGCCGACCGATGACCGGGCCGAGGAGCGCAACGAGCCCACCGGCCAGGGCAGCAGGACCAACGAACAGCCCGACGCCACCTTCCGCCGCGAGAGCCGCGACCGTGGCCGCCCCGCCCAGCGAGGTGGCAAGCAGGCCGACGACGACGCGGAGCACCGGCCGCCGAGGCCGCGGTGGTTCGGGGAGCTCACGGATAGCTCGGATGATGTTCAGCCGGCTGATGCGCACGCTGGTGGCCAGGATGGTCACCAACGAGATGAACAGGCCGACCAACAGCCCCCCGACGACGCTGCTGGCGTCGGCGGCGAAGCGCAGGTCGGGCGTGAACCCTCCCGGCGCTGCCGACAGGCCCCTGGCGAGTTCGATGATCGCGGCACCGACACCGATCCCGGCCACGGCGCCCACCACCGCGGCCACCGCCGCGTAGATAGAGCCCTCGAGGAAGAACGCCCGCACGAGCTCGGTGCGCTGCATCCCCACCGCCCGCATGATCCCCAGCTGGGTTCGACGCTCCTGCGCCAGCATCACGAACACGTTGACGAGCAGCAGGATCCCGGCGACCACTGCGAACGCACCGATACCGAGGAACAACTCCTGGAGGTACGCGCCGACCTCGTCGGCGGTCTCGAGCAGCTCCTGCTTGCTCGCGGTGACCTCCACTGCGGGCAGCGTGGCGATCCGCTGCTCGATGAGGCTGGTGACCTGGTCGCTGTGCGCCGCACCGGTGAGAACGCCACCCTGGTTCGAGACGAAGGCGAGCGAGGTCGGCGGGGACGCCGGCGGCGTCTCGCCGGTGGCGGCCAGCTGCTCGAGCGTGCCGGGCGGCAGGAAGACGTTGAAGCTGCGGGCGCCGAGACCCGTGCTGTAGCCGGCGAGCCCCACCTGCGGCAGGACGCTGGCGACCTCGAAGCTGGGACTGCGGCCGTACGCGAAGACGGTCACCTCGTCACCCGCGCCGACGTGCAACTGCTGCGCGAGGTCGGCCGAGATCGCCACCGCACCGTCCGCGGGTGTCGACGCGGCGTCGAGCCCCGTCGCCGCTGGGTCGTCGCCGAGCTCGCGAGCCTCGTCGAAGTCGACCTCCAGCAGGAGGACGTCGGGCTGCACCGCCGGGTCGTCGCCTTCGACGCGGGCAGCGGCGGTGCCGCGGCTGCGCCACCCGAACGCCACCCCGTCGACCTGCGCGCGCTGCTCGAGTCCCGATAGGGCCTCCCGCAGGGCGGGCAGCGCGTCGGGCCCGGGTGCCGTCACCGTCTCGTCCACCGGACCGAGCTGGGTGAACGCACCGGCCTGCAACGAGCTCTCCAGCGCGTCGCCGACCACGAGAGAGCCGGTGATGATGGCGGTGCCGAGCAAGGCCCCGAGCGTCACCAGCGCGGTCTCGGTGGGACGCCGCATCGCCGACCGGACGCCGAGTCGGCGTGCGGCGGGGTGGCGGACCGCCGTGACGGCCACCACCGCACCCGCTGCAGCAGCGAGCGCGCCGAGGACCACGAGTGCCGAGCCCGTCATGTGCGCGCCTGGTCGCCGACGATGACGCCGTCGCGCATGGTCAGCAGCCGGTCGGCGCGCTCCGCGATGGACTCGTCGTGGGTGACGAGAACGATCGTCAGCCCCTCGGCGTTGAGGTCCCCGAGCAGGGCCATCACCTTCTCGGCGGTGACGCTGTCGAGGTTGCCCGTGGGCTCGTCGGTCCACACGATCTGCGGTTCGGGCGCCAGCGCCCGGGCGATCGCGACGCGCTGCTGTTCGCCGCCCGACAGCTCCGCCGGCCGGTGGTCCACCCGACCCGCCAGGCCGACCTGGGCCAGGACCTGCTCGGCTCGGCGACGGGCCTCACGGGGCCGTACGTCGGCGAGGAGCAACGGCAGCTCGACGTTCTCCGCGGCGGTGAAGACCGGAACGAGGTTGAACGCCTGGAAGATGAACCCCATGGAGGTGCCACGGAACGCCGTTCGTTCACGGTCGGACATGGCGTGGATGTCGCGACCGGCGATGAAGACCTCACCCTCGTCCACGTCGTCGAGACCGGACAGGCAGTTCAACAGCGTGGTCTTCCCGGAACCGGACGGTCCCACGACGGCGACCATCTCCCCCCGCGCCACCACGACGTCCAGACCGCGCAGCGCCTGGACCTCCGTCTTCCCACTCCGGTAGGTCTTGGCGACACCATGGGCTTCCACGATGGGATGGGTCACGCTGCGCCTCGTGGTGGCCGCATGAGACGCGCTTGGGCGCTCACCCATGGGCGCCTCGTGCCGTGGCGTCCTCGGAGTCGCCTCTCCGACGGGGCTCGGTCGCCCGGTACAGGGCCTCCAGGTACGCGTCCTTCTCGGCCGGCGCGGCGACCTCGACCACGATGACGCCTTCGGTCACGTCAACGTCGAAGGAGAAGAAGGCGCAGCACCCAGACTCGCGTCGAACGAGTTCACGGAGATCCTCCTCGAGTCCTTCCTTGCGGTCGAACGTGAGCCGGACGCCGCCGGAGGTCCGCTTCCTGTCGCGCAGTCCGCGTTCGACCACGTTGGCGAACTCGACGCTGCGTCTCGCCGCGCCCTGCTCATCGAGCGTGCACGACGCTCCTGCGTCATGGAGCGGTAGCTGCGACAAGGTCTGCCTTTCCGTCGCGTGTGTGCTGGCGGAGAGCCGTCACGTGCGCCGTTCGAGGTCATCGCGGCGCTGGAGGTACTCGTCGCGGTCGATCTCGCCGCGCGCGTAGCGCAGCTCGAGCGTTTCGAGGGCGGTCGACGCACCCGAGCGGCCGCCGTCGCTCAGCGTGCGGACCAGCCAGACCACCCCCGCGATCAGTGCTGCCAGCACGAGCACCGTGAATATGAACATGAAGATCATCATCATCGGTCCCATCATCATCCCGTCCTGCATCATCTGTATCCCTTCTCTGCGTCGGAGCGTCGGTCTTCGGTCGCGTCTCGGTGCTGGTCCTCCAGGCCAGCATCCCCGATGCGAAGGTGAGCGCGGTGGCGAGGTGCACGGCGGCGACCAGCGACACGGCACTGGCCACGATCCCGGCGACGACCGCACCGACGGCGTAGCCGATGTCACGCCAGAAGCGGTACACGCCCACGGAGGTCGCCCGCCAGGCCGGGTGGGCGGTGTCTCCCACGGCGGCGAGCAGGGCGGGGTAGGCCATGGCGGTCCCGACGCCGAGCAGGGTCGTGCCCACCATGCCGGACGCGAACGGTCGCGCCATGCCGAAGCCGATGGTGGCGAGCCCGAGGCTCTGGACCACCATGCCGGCGACGACCAGCGGTCGGCGACCGAAACGGTCGGCCATCGGCCCGGTGATGGTCTGCCCCAGGCCCCACACGATGGGGTAGACGGCCTTCAGAAGTCCGATGTCGGCCAAGCCGACCCCGGCTCCGGCGAACAGCACCGGCAGCACCCCCCAGGACAACCCATCGTTGAGGTTGTTCACCAGCCCGGCCTGGGAGGCCCCGAACAGCGTGCGGTTCTTCCATGACGTCTCCGCGAACACCCACCCGCTGCTGCGCGTCGCCGTCTCGCCGCCGTCGTGGTGGAGGGCGGCCTCCCGCCGCGCGTGGTCGCCGGTGTCGCGCACGACGAGCGCGGACATCGCGAGTCCAGCGAGCGCGTAGGCGACGCCGATCCAGAACGGCTCGGGGCGTAGGCCCGTCGCAGCGGCGACGTAGCCGGTGAGCAGCGCGGTGATCCCGACGGCGGTGTAGCCGGCGGCCTCGTTGAGGCCCATGGCAAGGCCCCGTTGGTCCGGGCCGGCGAGGTCGATCTTCATGTTCACCGCCATCGACCAGGCCAGGCCCTGGTTGATGCCGAGCAGGACGTTGGCCGCCACGATCATCCACCAGGAGGGCGCGTAGCCGAGGATGAAGGGGACCGGCAGGCCGACGACCCAACCGACCACGAGGACGGCCTTGCGTGTCGAGCGGTCCGCGGCCACACCGGCGACGAAGTTGGCGAACGCCTTCGTGATCCCGAACGCGGCGATGAACGCGAACAGGACCACGTTCGGTGCGAGTCCGAACTCCTCGGCGCCGATGACCGGCAGGATGCTGCGTTCGGGTCCGACCATCCCGCCGACGAAGAAGTTCACCGTCACGAGGGCGGCGAACTGTCGCCAGTTCGCTCGCAGGCCGAGCGAGACGCGCCGCGTGCCGTCCGACGTCCACTGGGCAGGCGCCGAGGTGGACGAGGTCACGCCGACTCCGCGCCGCGCTCCTGCCACTCCTCCGGTCCGCCGGTGAAGACGGCGACGTCCCGCCGTCCGGCCCGCTCGAGGATGCTCGCGGCGGTCATCGAACGCTGCCCATGCTCGCAGTGGGTGACGAGACGCTGACCGGGCAATCCGTGAACGGTCGACGGCAACGCGCCGAGCTCGCCGTGCGTCGCACCGGGGATGTGGCCGGAATCCCACTCCGAGCGTTGGCGCACGTCGACGACCACCCGGTCGTGGGGCGGGAGGTCGGTGAGCTCGGTGGTCGCGGTGTCGTGTCCGGCCTCCTGCCAAGCGACGATCCCGCCGGCGAGCTCACCGGCGAGCTCCTCGTATCCGACCTTCAGGCACTGCCGAACGAGGTCGTCGCGGTCCTGTTCGCGGTCGAGGACGAACACCAGCGGCGTCTCGGGAGCCTCCACGAGCCAGCCCAGCCAGGTGGCGAACTGGTCGCGGAGCTCGATGGACAGCGAGCCGGGTACGTGGCCCTGGGCGTAGCGCTCGATGGGTCGCACGTCGATCACCCGCGCACCGGCGGCGAGGCGCCCTTCGAGCGCGGCCGGACCCAACTGCTCCAGCGGTGGCATCTCCGTGCCGTAGAGGCGAGGGCCCTGCCGGTTCACCTCACGCAGGCGGAGGAAGTAGGGCGGGAAGCTTCCCAGGCCATCCAGCAGCCGCTCGACGAACCCATCTTCATCGTCGACCTGCAGCAGCGGGTTCGACGTTCGCTGCTCCCCGATGGTTGTCGTGGCCCGATCCGAGGACCCAGCGGAGCAGAACGACCCCCCGCCGTGGGTCGGATACACCGTGAGATCGTCGGGGAGGGTCAACAACCGCTCGGTGATCGAACGCCACGCCGCCCGGGCCAGCGGAACGGTGCGGTCGGGCGAGATGAGATCCGGACGAGCGACCCCGTCCACGATCAGCGTGCCACCGGAGAACAGCGCCTCCGCTCGGCCGTCGTCGACGAGCAGGTACGCCAGATGCTCGGGCGTGTGGCCGGGCGTCGCGAGGGGACGCAGCATCAGCCCGCCCAGATCCACCTCGACGCCCTCCCGGACGGGTTGGTGCGGGTGGGCCAGGTCGGCGTCGGCCGCCGCGATCAGGCGCGCATGCGGAACTTCACCGATCAGCTCGCGCGCACCCGACACGAAGTCGGCATGCAGGTGCGTCTCGGCGACCCAACTGACCTGCAGGCCACGCTGCGCTGCCTGCTCGAGCGCAGGTCTCGGATCACGCGAAGGATCCACCACTAGCGCGGACCCGTCGCCGAGGTCCACGAGCCATGCGCTGTTGCCCAGACCCGGATCAGCCAGGCGCTGCACGTCGATCACCATGCCCGAACCCTTCTCCTCAAATGTTCGCTTGAACATCAACGTAGGGGATGCTGGTACCATCGTCAAACGAACGCTTGAGGAAGGAGCCGTGAGTGTCCCCCGACGAGACCGCACCTGGCGGTCGTGCAGCCAAGGACGCCCTGTTCGAGGCGCTCGTGACCGTGGCGAAGGCACTGGCCAATGGGCGTCGAGCGGAGATCGTCGAGCTGCTGGCTCAGGGTCCGCGCTCGGTGGAGGAGATCGCCGGCGAGATCGACCAGTCGGTGGCCAACACGTCACACCACCTGCGGACCCTCGCACGCAGCGGCCTGGTGTCCACGCGACGGGAGGGGACCCGGATCATCTACAGCCTGGCCGACCCACAGGTGTTCGAGCTGTGGCGCATCACGCGGGCCGTTGCGACCAAGCAGCTCGACCAGATCGAAGCGATCGCTGAGGCCTACCTCGGCGATACCGGGCGGCTGGCGACCGTCACACGGCGAGAACTGGCAGAGCGGCTCGACGACGACGGCGGCGTCGTCGTCATCGACGTGCGTCCGCCGGCCGAGCATCGTGCTGGGCACATCCCAGGGTCGCTCTCGATCCCCCTCGACGAGCTCGACGAGCGCCTGGCCGACCTCCCCGAGGACGTACCGATCGTCGCGTACTGCCGCGGCCCCTACTGCGTCTACGCCGACGAAGCTGTCCGCCGCCTCAAGCAGCACGGCCGTGACGCACGGCGGCTCGAGGACGGCTACCCGGACTGGCAACGGTCAGGCCGCCCGACCGAACACTCCTGAGGAGCCCATCCCCGTCGCCAGCCCCGGCGTGGGACCGACGGACCACGCGACCTGCCATGTCACCCCGAGGGATGCTTTAGCGTCGCGTCGCACACCGTTAGGAGCACGATGGACTACGACGCAGTCGTCGTAGGTGGTGGGCCAGCCGGCCTGACGACGGCGGGCTGGCTCGGCCGGTACCGCCGTCGGGTGCTGGTCGTCGACAGCGGCGAGTACCGCAACCGCTGGGTCGAACAGGTCCATGGGTTGTTCGCCAACGACCCCGCCGACCCCGAGGACCTGCGGGCACGGAGCCGACGCGACCTCCGGCAGTACCCACACGTCGAGGTCACCGGCGGACGTGTCATCGGCGCCGAGCAGCTCGTCGACGGTGCGTTCGAGGTGATCGTCGAAGGCGACCGCATCCGTGCTCGTCGGATCGTGCTGGCGACCGGCGTCCGGGACGCGTTCCCCGACGTGGAGCGTTTCTTCGAGTTCTACGGAGCCGACGTCTTCCACTGTCCGACGTGCGATGGGTTCGAGGCGCGCGGCGAGTCGGTGGCCGTGTTCGGTTGGGAGCCGCACGTCGCAGGGTTCGCCGTCGAGCTGCTGGACTGGGCTGATCAGATCCGGATCATCACCGACGGTCGTCCGCTCGACATCGGGGAGTCTCGAGTTGACGCCCTGGCCCACTTCGGCATCGAGGTGATCGAGGATCGGGCGGTTGAACTCCTCGGCGAACGCGGCGATCTTCGGGGAGTGCGCCTGGGCAGCGGTGCGCGGATCGACTGCACGATGGGGTTCTTCACGATCGACCACGACCCGGTCACCGACCTCGCCGAGAGGTTGGGGTGCCAGCTCGACGACGAGGGCTACGTCCGCGTCGACGACGAGGCCGAGACGACCGTCCCCGGCGTGTACGCCGCGGGCGACATCACGGGAGGGATGCAGCTGGTGGGCTTGGCTATCGGGGAGGGCACCGTCGCCGGTGTGGCGTGCGCCCGGTCGCTCCGCGGGGACACGGCGCTTCCGCACATGCCGTCACCGGCGCCATCTCCCCGCGAAGCGATGTCCCCACAGCAGGTGGACGATCAACCGTGAAGCCCACGTAAGGCAGCCCCGTACCGGGCAGGTCGACCGTTACGTGGTGTCACGTTCAAGGTCGACGACCGGGCACGTCCCGCCGGGCGTGTATCGGAGACGACGCGGACCCCTAGTAGACCGGGATGCTGGGGTCGATCTGCCGGGCGTAGGCGGTGATGCCGCCCCGCATCGAGCGGGCGCGGAAACCGGCGCCCCGCATGAGCTGCACGGCCTCGAGCGACCGGACCCCCGACTTGCAGTGCACGACGTACTCCCGGGCCGGATCCAGCTCGCTGAGCTTCCCCGGCAACTCACCCTTCGGGATCAGGGTGGCGCTGGGGATACGGCTGATCTGGTACTCGTGAGGTTCCCGGACGTCGAGGAGGACGACCTCGTCCTTGCGCTCCTCGTACTCGGACGGCAGGACCTCCAGCTCGACCAACGCGTCGATGACCTGCTCGCGATCGTGAGCGGGAACCCCGCAGAACTCCGCGTAGTCGATCAGTTCGGTGACCGTCGGGTTCTCGCTGCACACGGGGCAGTCCGGGTCCTTGACCACCCGGACGTACGACCAACGCGCATCCAGGGCGTCGTACAGGGCGAGCTTGCCGATCAGGGGCTCTCCGACTCCGGTGATGAGCTTCAGGGCTTCGGTCGCCTGCGCTGACCCGATCGTCCCGCAGATGATGCCGAACACCCCACCCTCGGCGCAGTTGGGCACCATCCCCGGCGGGGGTGGCTCGGGGAACATGCAGCGGTAGCAGGGCCCTTCCTCGGCGTAGAACACCGCCACCTGCCCTTCGAATCGGAAGATCGAGCCGTACACGTTGGGCTTGCCCAGAAGCACGCACGCATCGTTGACCAGGTAGCGGGTCGGGAAGTTGTCGGTCCCGTCGATCACCAGGTCGTAGGGCTCGATGATCTCCAACGCGTTGTCGCTGGTCAGGTACGTCTCGTGGATCCGCACGTCGACGAAGGGGTTCACCTCGTGGATCGACTCACGGGCGGATTCGACCTTGCGTCGGCCGATGTCGGACTGGCCGTGGATGACCTGGCGGTGGAGGTTGGACTCGTCGACCAGGTCGGCGTCGACCAAGCCGATCGTGCCCACCCCCGCCGCAGCGAGGTACAGCGCCAGCGGGGAGCCGAGCCCACCGGTCCCCACGAGCAGGACCCTGGCGGCCTTCAACCGTTCCTGACCGGCGATCGCGACGTCGGGGATGATCAGGTGGCGGCTGTAGCGCGCGATCTCAGCGTTGGTGAGCGGTTCGCGTTGTTCGACGAGCGGCTTCATGGACCTCACTTCCGGCGGTCGCGGACGTGCCGACCAGCCGGGCACCACCCGGCTGTTCGCTTAGTCCAACGTCTCCCCCGTCGCCGCGCTTCCCCGCCAGTGGGAACGGTGCGAACGCTCGTCAGCGCAGGGCGAGGAGGTACGAGCCGCCGAGGGCCGCGGCCCCGAACGTGATCCACGCCACGTAGTCGCCCACGTGGCCACTTTGGAGCCGCTCCAGGAAGGTCAGCGCCGGGACCGCGACGGCGGTCACCGGCCGGCGCAGTCGTTGGGGGATGCGGTCACGGTTGAGCGCCCCCAGCGCGATGGCCACCGCCCCGCCGGCGGCGAGGGCGCCGAGGACCATCGCGGAGGCGTTCAGCGTGACGCCCGGCCGTGGTTCGAGACGGACCGTCGCCCCGTCCATCACCGCGGCCTGGTACGCCTGGACGTCGACGAACCGTTCCGCGGCCGACTCGGCCGCACCGGCCAGTGGGGCAGCCAGCCCGATCGCCACGGCGAGCACCACCAGCGCCGCGGCCGGAAGCAGCATCACGGCGGGGGTGTGCTGAGGGCCCGTGCCGTTGTCGTCGGTCTCGGGCGGCGGCTCCTCCCCGGCCTGTTCGACGTCGCGACGGGGCGGCGGACCCCAGCCGAAGAACACGCGCCCCGCAGCCCGGAGCACCGCCCCGGCGGTCAGAGCCCCGGCCACCACGAACACGGCACCCACCCACTCGTAGTGCAGGTGGGCTGCGGCCTCCTCGATCAGCTGCTTGCCCAACGTGGTGCCGAACGGTGGGAGGCCGGCGAGGCCCAGCCCACCGGCGATGAAGACGGCAGCGGTCACCGGTTGGGACCGGCCGCGACCCCGCAGCCGACCTTCGTCGACGCTGCGATGGTGGTGCAGCAGGATCCCGACCGCCAGGAACAGCGCCCCCTTGACGGCGCCGTGGGCCAGCGTGTAGATGCCGGCGCCGGCGAGGGCGCCAGCGTCCAGCAGGCCGACGCCGATCAGGATCAACCCGGCGTGGCTCACCGACGAGAACGCCAGGAGGCGTTTGAGGTGCCACTGCGCCAGGGCCATCACCCCACCGAGGATCGCCGTGAGCGTCCCGATGGCGACCAGGAGCACGCGCAGGTCCCCGACGTGCGGTTCGAGCTGGCCCGAGAACACCGTCCAGTACACCCGCGCCCAGCCGTACAGGCCGAGCTCGATCATCACGCCGGAGAACAGCACGCTCACCGGCGTGGGGGCCACCGCGTGCGCGTCGGGCAGCCAGAAGTGGAACGGCACGATCGCGGCCTTGACGAACAGCCCGGTCGAGATCAGCAGGAACGCCACGATCACGGTCGCGTCGGGCGGGGCGTCACCGAGCTCTCGGCCGATCTCCGCCAGGTTGAGCGTGCCGGTGCGCCCGTACAGGAACCCGATGCCGTGCACCAGCAGGAACGCGCCGATGGTGTTGGTGACCGCGAAGTTCAACGACCCCTGCAGCGGTGCGGGACGCTCGACCTCGTAGGCGGTGAGCGCGTACCCGGTGGTCGTCAGCAGCTCGAAGAAGACGAAGAGGTTGAACAGGTCTCCGGTCAGGGCGAAGCCGACCATGCCCCCCAGGAACAGCAGCATCAGGGTGTGGTAGAGGGCACCGATCGCCTCGAAGTACCGCCAGGAGAACAGCAGGGAGGCGGCGGTCAGCACGGCGGCGAGCGCGGCCGTCCCCGCTCCGAACGGGTCGATGGCGAAGTTCTGTCCGATCGCCTCGCCACCGAGCGGCTCCCACCCGCCGAACCACGTCACGACCAGCGTGGAGGTGGTGGCCAGCAGCACGCACACCACCGCGGTGGCGGCTGCGGCCGCGGCCCCGGCGAGGTCGAGGACCGGGCGTCCGACCGCACGCCCAACCGCCAACAGCGCCGTGGCCGACAGCAGCGGGATCACGACGGCCAGGGACGGCAGGGCCTCCACGTCACCCCCGCATGGTGCGCAAGTCGTCGGGATCGAGCGTCCCGGTGCGCTTATGGGCCTGGATCGCCAACGCCAGGAGCAGCGCCGTGACGGTCGCGCTCACGACCGCGTCGGTCACCGCCAACGACTGCACGATCGGGTCGACGGCCGGCGTGTCCAGCGGGGCGTCGGGGAAGATGGGGGGGATCGCGCCGGAACGGAACCCGACGGCCAACAGCAGCAGGTAGGTCGACGACTGCACGACCGTGACGCACACGACCAGGTGGACGAGGTTGCGGCTGGTGACGATGCCGTAGAGACCCGCCAGGAGCAGCCACCCGGCCACCACGTACGGCAGAGCCTCGAGGCTCATCGCCGGATGCGCTCGTGGATGCGGACGGTCTGTTCCAGGAAGTGGGAGAAGATCAGGAGGAACCCGGCGGTCACCTCGAACCAGATGATGATGTTCAGGCCCACGATGGTCCCCGAGGACACCAGTTCCCCCAGCGTCCCCATCGGCCCGATGTTGGTGAGGAAAGATCCAGCGACGACCAGCCCGACCAGGCCCACCACGATGTAGGCGCCGGCGCTGACTGCCTCGATCTGCTCCAGCACGCGTTCGGACGTCAGCCGTGCGAACGTGTCGTACTCGTCGGCGAGGTACAGCGCCAGCACTCCCCCGGCCGTCAGCACGCCCGACTGGAAGCCGCCTCCCGGGGTGAACTGGGCGTGGAGGATGACGTAGAGGCTGGTGAGGAGGGCGATGCCTGCCAGCGCCGTGCCCGCCAGCTGCAGCGCCCCGCTGGTGGGCGGGACGTCCCTCCCGGGCAGCGCATCGAGTGGCGGCGCGTCGGTCTCAGTGCGCTGCATGCGTAGGAGGAGCGCCACGGCGGTCACCGACGCGAACAGGATCAGCTGCTCCCCCATCGTGTCGAGACCGCGGTAGTCGAAGATGACGGCGCTGACCAGGTTGAACGAGTTGCGGTCGCGCACGCCGACGTCGAGGTAGTAGTTGCTGACGAAATCCTCGAAGTCGATCGCGTCGGGCAGGGCCAGGAGCCCCCACAACAGGACCGCAGCGAACCCCGCGGCCCCGACCAGGAACAGTCCCCTGCGGGCTTGCTCGCTCACCGCTGGTTCGCTCGCACCGCGGCCATGGTGAACAGCACCATCACCGGGACGGCGACGATCCCCACGACGATCATCGCCATCGCGACGCCCGGCGCCTCGAACAACAGGAAGAGCACCGCCAGGGTGGACCCGAAGACGCTGGCCACGACCGATTGACGGACCGGGTCGCGGGTGGCCACCACCGCGGTCCCGGCCGCGGCGACCAGCAGCAACGCCAGGACGTGCGCCGGCGTCACGCGCTGCCCTCCTCGGCGACCTGCTCGTGGGGGTCGGCGATCAACCTGCCGGTGCGCCGGATGCGCAGCGCCCGTGCCGTCGCACGGGTCAGGAACGGGCTCGACAGCCACAGCACGGCACCGGTGGCCACCACCCGGGCCGCGTGCGAGCCGGTGTGGGCGTCGAGCGCCACGGCCGCGACGATGAAGGCGGTCCCCACCACGGCGGCCGGCCCGACGAGATGCAGCCGGTCGAACGCGTCCCGTGCCAGCAGAAGGCCGACGGCGCACAGCAACTCGGTGGCGACGCCGGCGGCCAGCAGCACGGCGACGATGACGGTCACAGCCATCGCTCCAGGAACCGGGTGACGGTCAGCCCGCCGACGAGGATGATCAGCGCGAACACCAGCGCCACGTCGGAGTAGGAATCGTGCGCGTGGCGGGCGGACAGCACCAGCGTGATCAGGACGGCGATCACCCCGACCAGTTGTGCGGCCACCAGCCGGGTACCGACGTCGCCGGTGAGCGCCCCGGCCCCGGCGACGCCGAGGGCGACCAGGAGCCCGACCACCGCCAGGTCGACCGCGGTCACGTGGCCCACCGCGGGAACGAGCGCTTGGGGTCGGGTCGGGGCGCGAGCTGGTGCAGCAGCAGGCACTCCTGCCCTTCGATCAACGCCACGACGTAGGTGTTGGGTGCCACCGACGCCTCCAGGGTGATGGCCGCGTCCAGCGCCGCGTCGATGCGGTGGTCGACCGGGACGGCGATGAACCGCCCTCGCAGCGGCCGTCGCCGCAGCACCCGTTCGAACAGGGCAGCGGCGACCGCTCTGGTCTCGGCGATGAACACACGCGCGACCGCGGCGAGCCGGTGTAGCTGCGGCAAGGCGCCGGTGAAGCTGATCCCGGCTGCGCGGAGCGAGACCCGTGACAGCGCGACCGCAGCAGCAGCCACCAGGCTGGCGGCGACCAGCTCCTGAACCGACACCGACACGAAGAGCAGGTAGATCCCGGCGTACGCGCCCCACCAGACGACGTAGCCCCAGGGGAGTCGCCGCGCTGCACTCCGGTCGACCACGTCAGCCTCCGGGTGGTGTCCCGGAGCATCCCACACCGTCGTCCACGCGCCAGGACGTGCAACTGTCCCGGTGGGCGCCGTCCGCGGCTTCCGCTAGACGTTCATGCCCATCGCCTGCAGCTCGAGGCGCACCTCGTCGGAGATCATGTCCGGGCTCCACGGCGGAGTGAACGTGAAGTCGACGGTGACGTCCTCGACGCCCGGCAACGACCCCAGCACGACCGAGACCTGCTGGTCGATCAGCTCGGTGAGTGGGCAGCCCATGCTGGTCAGCGTCATGGTGACGTGCACCCGACCGTCCGATGCCTTGGTGATCTCGTACAGCAGCCCGAGGTCGACCACGTTGTACCCGATCTCGGGGTCCATCACGGCCTTCATCGCCTCGCGCATGACCTCGACCGATGGCATGCCGTCGTCCTCGAGCGGGAACCCGCCCGGTCGGGGTGCCCGTTCGGCTGCTTCCTCGGCCTCCTGCTCGGCCTGTCGCTCGACGTCCGATCCCGACCCGGCGCCGGGCGTCGGCGGCTCGTGGAGCGTGGTCTCCTCGGGCGGTAGCGCAGCGTCGCTCATGTCTCCACCTCGTGCTCATGGGTCACCGTGTGTTGTGATCCGCCAGCGCGGTAGGTCTCCAACGCGTCGCGGAGCGCCATCCAGCCGAGCAGGGCGCACTTGACGCGCACCGGGAACTTCGCGACGCCCTGGAAGACGATGCCGTCGCCCAGGTCGTCCTCGCGGGCGGGCCGCTCGCCGTGCATCATCAGCCGGAACTGCTCGGCGAGGTCGAGCGCGTCGTCGAGCTCTCGACCCTTCACGGTCTCGGTCATGACACTGGCCGACGCCTGGCTGATCGAGCAGCCATCCCCGTCGAACGCCAACGCGCGGACCCGGCCGTCCTCCACGTCGACGCGGAGGTCGAGCTCGTCGCCGCACAGCGGGTTGCTGTGGTGGACGTGCACGTCCTCGCCCTCGAGCGCCGCGGCCCGGTTCTTCGGGCTGCGGTAGTGCTCGAGGATGATCTCCTGGTACAGGTCCTCGAGGGTCACGCGTGGTCTCCTAGCGCACGATCGATCACGCCGGGCCGCCGATCGTCTCGGGGTCGCGTTCCTCGGTCACCGGCGCCACTGCGTCCGGGACCCGGCGGAAGAACTCCTTGGCGGTCTCGATGCCGCGGACGAGCGGTCCGATGTCGTCCTCGTCGTTGTAGACGTAGAAGCTCGCTCGTGCGGTGGCTGCCACCCCCAAGCGGCGCATCAGCGGCTTGGCGCAGTGGTGGCCGACGCGCACGCACACCGCCTCGTGGTCCAGGACCGTCCCCACGTCGTGGGCGTGGACGCCGTCGACCAGGAACGAGATCGACCCGCCGCGGTGGTCAACGTTGGCCGGGCCGTGGACGGTCACACCGTCGACCTGCTGGAGCGCGGCCAGCGCCGTGCGGGTCAGCTCGATCTCGTGGCGGCGGATCTCCTCGGGATCGAGGTCCAGCAGGTAGTCCACCGCGGCGCCCAGACCGATGACCTCGGCGATCGGCATGGTGCCGGCCTCGAACTTGTAGGGCAGGTCGTTCCAGGTGGCGCCCTCGAGCGTGACGTCGCGGATCATCTCGCCGCCGGTGAGGAACGGCGGCATCGCGTCGAGCAGCTCCGGGCGCGCCATCAGGACGCCGACCCCGGTTGGACCCAGCATCTTGTGCCCGCTGAAGGCCAGGAAGTCCGCCCCGACCTCACCGAAGCGCACCGGCAGGTGCGGGACGGACTGGGCGCCGTCCACCAGCACCTTGCATGCCGGGTTGGCCGCGCGTGCCTGCCTGGCCAGTTCCGCCACCGGGTTGATGGTGGCCAGCACGTTGCTCTGGTGGGTGACCGCCAGGAACGAGACCTTGCCGTCAGCCAGCAGGCCCGGGACGGCCTCCAGGTCGAGGTAGCCATCGGCGGTCACCGGGATGAAGCGCAGCTCGAAGCCGACCTCCCGGGACGCCTCCAACCACGGCACCAGGTTGGCGTGATGCTCCATCTGGGTGGTCAACAAGGCGTCGCCGGGACCGAGCCGGCGCCGCACCCACGAGTAGGCCACCAGGTTGATCGACTCGGTGGTGTTGCGGGTGAACACGGTTCCCTCGACCGGGGCGTCGACGAACGCGGCGACCTTCCGCCGGGCGTCCTCGTAGTCGTCGGTGGCCTCGGTCGCGATCTGGTAGACGCCCCGCGCCACGTTGGCGCGTCGCTGCTCGTAGTAGGCCGCCATCGCGTCGAGGACGGCCTGAGGGCTCTGGGCGCTGGCGGCGGAGTCGAGGTACACGAGCCGCTTGCCGTGCACCTGCCGGCGCAACGTCGGGAAGTCCTTCTTGATCCGGTCGACGTCGAAGCGGCCCATCAGCGTCCTCACCATCGCTACCTGTATCCTGCCGCGGACCCCGCGCCCCGCCCACTCCTGGGCGGTGAGAACCTCCAGACGCGCAGGGTCGGCATGGTCGGCGTCACGCCGCGGGGGTCGTCGCCTCGCGGAACTCCTCGTAGCCCTTCTCCTCGAGCAGTTCCGCGAGCTCCGGGCCACCGGAGCGCACGATCCGCCCGTCGAACATCACGTGCACCTCGTCTGGGTGGATGTAGCGCAGGATCCGGGTGTAGTGGGTGATCAGTAGCACCCCGAGGTCGGGGCCGACCATGCGTTGGACCCCCTCGGCGACGGTCTTGAGCGCGTCGATGTCGAGACCGGAATCCGTCTCGTCGAGGATCGCGACGGTGGGACGGAGCAGCGCCATCTGCACGATCTCGAAGCGCTTCTTCTCGCCACCGGAGAACCCCTCGTTCACGGACCGCTCGAGGAAGCGCTCGTCCATGTCGAGGTTGGCCATCTCGGTCTTCAGCCGTTGCATGAACTCACGGATGGGGACCTCCTCGTCGCTCACCGCGTTCAGCGCCATGCGCAGGAAGTTGGTCAGCGACACGCCGGGGACCTCCACCGGGTACTGCATCGCCAGGAAGAGTCCCGCCTGAGCCCGTTCGTTGGGGTCCATGCCCAAGACGTCACGCCCGTCGAGGGTCACCGACCCGCCGGTCACGTCGTAGGCAGGGTGGCCGGCGATCGCGTACGCCAGCGTCGATTTCCCGGATCCGTTGGGACCCATCAGGGCGTAGGTGCGACCCCGCTCGACGTCGAGGGTCACCCCTTTGAGGATCTCCTTGCCGTCGATCTCGACGGTGAGGTCGCGGATCTCGAGGAAAGCCACTGTTGTCGTCTCCTTGAAGTGTGCTGCAGTCTCCGGTGCGGTGACCGAGCCGAAGCCGGCCGGCCGCTGGTCCCTAGTGGTCGGGGATCGGTGCGTCGTTCAGCTGCTGGTCGATGTCGATCAGGACGTCGTCGCCTTCGACCTTCACCGCGAAGATCGGGACCGGTTCGGTCGCCGGCAGGGTCTCGGCCTCCCCGGTCTCCAGGTCGAACGTCGAGCCGTGCAGGGCGCACTCGATCGAGCAGCCCCACACCAACCCCTCGTGCAGCGGGTAGTCCTGGTGCGAGCACACGTCGTAGGCGGCCCGCACCGAACCGTCCTCGCAGACGACGAGGCAGATCGGGTGACCGTCGACCTTGACCTGCAGCCCCGTCCCGGGGATGAGATCGTCACGCGTCGCGACCTTCTCGAAAGCCACTACGCCGCACCTCGCTCGTCCGCTGCCACCCCCCGGCCTCGGCCCCGGCGGGCGATCGCCGTCAGGTCGGCGCGGTCGACTTCGGCCTCGATGTGCTGCAGGGTCCGTTCCTGCACCGCCGGCAGCGCGATGCGCTCGAGCACCTCCGCGAAGAAACCGAACACAACCAGGCGCAGGGCGTCGGCTGCGCTGATCCCCCGCGACTCGAGGTAGAACAGCTGCTCCTCGTCGATCTGGCCGGTGGCCGAACCGTGCCCCGCGGTGACCTCCGCGCACTCGATCTCCAGGAACGGGGTGGAATCGGCCTTGGCGCCCCCGGACAGGATCAGGCTCTTGTTCACCTCGTTGGAGTCGCTCCCGATCGCGTCACGGTGGACGAAGATGTGTCCGCGGAACACGGTTCGGCTGCGGCCCTGCAGCGCCCCCTTGTACAGGACCTGCGAGGACGCGTGGCCGGCGACGTGCTCGATGAACGGGTGGTGCTCGAAGTGCTGGCCTTCGTCGGAGAAGTAGATCCCGAGCGGCTCGATCCGCGACCCCGGGCCGACCAGGTGCACCTCGGGGCGCAGACGGACGGTCTCCCCACCGATGGTGACGGTGAGGTGGCGCAGCTGGGCGTCGCGGTGGACTGCCGCGGCGTGCACGACCAGGTGGCCGACCCGTCCCTGCCAGTCCTGGATCGTCACCAGATCCAGGTGGGCACCGTCACCGACGACCACCTCTGCGACCTCGTCGACGGTGGTCGGGGCGTCCAGCTCAGTCGAGACGTGCTCGACGTACAGCTCGGCGCGGCTGTGGCGATCGGCGACGACCAGCAGGCGCGGCAGGTGCGCGCCGGGCTGTGCCGCCTGGATCGAGATCCCGATCGGTGCGTCCAGCTCCACCTCCGGCGGGATGTACACGAACGCGCCAGCTGTCCACGCGGCGTCGTTGGTCGTGACCGTGCGGTCGTGATCAGCGGTCAGCGAGCCGAGGTGCTGACCGACGAGATCCTCGTGTGTGGTGGCGGCGGTGGCGAGGTCGGTGACGACCACCCCGAGCGCCTCCGCATCGGAGCAACCCATCACCGTCACCCGGCCATCGCGGAGCTCGACACGTCCGGCCAGGTCAACGCCGTCCAGGAGTGGCGACGCGACGGGCGCGGCGAGCTCCTCGCCGCCCGTGACGATCGGGACGTCGACGGCGAAGCGGGTGAACGGTGTATCGCGCCACAGCTCCTCGCCGCGGAGCTGGGGCCACCGCTGGTCGACCCACCTCTTGAACGCTTCCAGGCGGCGGTCGCGGAGCCATCCGGGCTCGCCGGCCGCTTCGGCGCGGCCAGCGAGGAACTCCTCGGTGAGGGTGTCGAGCGTCGTCCCCACTCGAGCGCCCGGGGTCGCGGACGTCATCCGATCGCACCCTCCATCTCCAGGGCGATCAACCGGTTGAGCTCGACCGCGTACTCCATCGGCAGCTCCGAGGCGATGTCGGACACGAACCCGCGGACGATCATCGTCTTGGCTTCGTCCTCGGTGACGCCCCGGCTCATCAGGTAGAACAGCTGGTCGTCACCGATCTTCGAGACGGTCGCCTCGTGCTCGATGCGAGCGTCGTCGGCTTCGATCTCCATGTACGGGTAGGTGTCGCTCCGTGAGTGGGTGTCCAGCAGCAGCGCGTCGCACTGCACGTTCGATCCGCAGCGCTTGGCCTGCGGTTCGATGTGGACCAGCCCGCGGTAGGACGTGCGACCCTGACCCTTCGAGATCGACTTGGAGATGATCCGCGACGACGTGTCGGATGCGTGGTGGACCATCTTCGCACCGGCGTCTTGGTGCTGACCGTCCGCGGCGTACGCCACGGACAGGACCTCACCCTGCGCGCCGCGGCCCATCAGCCACACCGCCGGGTACTTCATGGTCAGCTTCGAGCCGATGTTCGCGTCGATCCACTCCATGCGGGCGTCCTCGTAGGCAGCGGCCCGCTTGGTCACGAGGTTGTAGACGTTGTTGGACCAGTTCTGGATCGTGGTGTACCGCACGTGCGCGCCGGGCTTGACGATGATCTCGACCACCGCCGAGTGCAGCGAGTCACGCGAGTACACCGGAGCGGTGCAGCCCTCGACGTAGTGCACGTACGAGCCGGGCTCGGCGATGATCAGCGTCCGCTCGAACTGGCCCATCGACTCCTTGTTGATGCGGAAGTAGGCCTGCAGCGGGATGTCGACCTTGACGCCTTCGGGGATCCAGATGAACGACCCGCCCGACCACACCGCGGTGTTCAGCGCGGCGAACTTGTTGTCGTTGGGCGGGATCACCGTCGCGTAGTGCTCCTTGAAGAGGTCCTCGTGCTGCTTCAAGGCGGTGTCGGTGTCGAGGAAGACCACGCCCTGGCTCTCGAGGTCCTCCCGGACCTTGTGGTAGACGACCTCGCTCTCGTACTGGGCGGCCACACCAGCGATCAGCCGCTGCTTCTCTGCCTCGGGGATGCCGAGCTTGTCGTAGGTGTTCTTGATGTCCTCGGGGAGGTCCTCCCACGACGTGGCCTGCTTCTCCGTCGCACGGACGAAGTAGTAGATGTCGTCGAAGTGGATCCCGGACAGGTCACCGCCCCACGACGGCATCGGCCGGCGGGTGAACGCCTGGTAGGCGCGCATCCGCAGGTCGCGCATCCACTTGGGCTCGTCTTTCAGGAACGAGATCTCCTCGACGACCTCGGCAGACAGCCCGCGCTTGGGCTCGAAGACGTAGTTGTCTGGATCGTGCCAGCCGAACTTGTAACGGCTGAGCTCGTCGGCGACCTGCTGCTGCTGTGTGCGGGGCACGGTCAGCCCGATCTCTGCGGCGGTCTTCGCCACGGTGTTCCTCCTCGGTCGTCTTCAGGTCTGTTCGGTTGTTCAGGTCGGTTGCGGGATGCAGCTGTCGTCTCAGCAGCCGCAGTTGGCGGTGATGGTGCACACGCAGGCGTTGGCGCCGCTCGCCAGCGTCTCGCGGCGCGAGATCCGCACATCGCCCAGGACGCGCCGGAACGCCGCGGCCTCGTGGGCGCACATCTCCGGGTTGTCCTTGGCGACGTCGAAGATGGCGCAGTGGCTCTGGGTCAGCTCGAACCCGTCTCCGTCGGTCGTGACGCTGGCCTCGTAGCCGGCTTCGTTCAGCGCGTCGACCAGCTGATCGAGCCGTCCTGCCAGGTCGTCCGCGTCGACCGCGCGGGCGTAGGCCTCGGTCTGACGATCTTGCCGCCAGCGCAGGAACGCCTGCAACCCGGCACGGCCCTGCTGGTCCGCGATGAAGGCCAGCAGGTCCTCGACCATCTCGGCGTACCGGTGCGGGAAGAGGTCCTCCCCCCGTTCGGTGAGCCGGTACCGGGCCACGGGGCGGCCGCGTCCCTGGCGGATCGTCCGCTCGGTGATCATCCCTTCGCTCTGCAACACCGCGAGATGCTTCCGAACCGCGACGTCGGAGATGCCGAGCGCCTCCGCCAGTTCCGGGGCGCTGCGCTCACCCTCTCGCTTCAACGTGCGTACGATGGTCGCCCGCGTCTCGCCGAGCAGCATGGCGAGCGAGCGCGATAGGGGCCGCGTCCCCGCACCCTGCGCGTTCGTCGTCACGCCCTCCACCGTGTGGTTCCGATCTCTGAGGCTCTCAACCTCTGAGGCCCGACCTCAGAGTTTCCCAACTTCCTGGTTATGATATTACGCGCGGCGCACCACCCCCGCAACGGCTGTCCGAGCGTCCGCAGGCCGCTGCTGGCCGTGCGCTCGCCGGAGAACCCGCCTGATCCGTTGACCGCGAACCCGTACCGGACCGACGGTGTCGACGTGGCCTCGCCCTAAAGCCGTCACGCAGCGTAACCGAACACTGCGGGGGGAGAACGTGGTCCCCGACCGGCCATCGGAGGATGCCGTGGCACAGACGGAGGTCGCGGGCACACAGCCCGCAGGCACGGGGTGGCGCTCCCCAGGCGACGGACCGACGCCCGACGACCGCGGGTTGGTGCCGGTCGTGGACCGGCGCCGCGACGTGGTGCGCCGGCTGCTCGAGCGGGGCGTCGCTGTCCACGCCTTGCAGGTGCTGCTCCCGGGGTGGGACGACGAGATCAGGGCGGCAGCGAGCGATGGCCACCGGCCGTGACAGCGGTGTCGACCCCCACCTAGTTCGAGGTCGGCAGGTCGGTCCTCGACCACTCCCCCACTCCCACGACGTTGCGGGTGGCCTGCCTAGAGTTGGCCGCCGTGAGGGTGGGTCTGCGGCGGCTGACGGGACGGCTCGCGCCGCGCGTGCCTGACGCCGTCCTCGACCGGGTGCTCCGGTTGCGGTCGCGGCTGGGTGAGGGACCTGTGATCGGGCTGCCGCGCTTCGACCGGGTCCTGGTGGTGGCGCCCCATCCCGACGACGAGACGCTGCTGTGCGGTGGGACGGTGACGGCGCTGGCGGACCGGGGGGCCGACGTGCGGATCGTCGTGGCCACCGACGGCACGGCGTCGCGGGTGTCGCTGGCCCCCGACGAGCTGGCCCGGCGCCGCCGTGATGACACCCGACGGGCGTGCGCGACCCTCGGCGTCGGCGACCCGCTGTTCGTCGGCCTGCCCGACGGAGACCTCACCGCCGAGGTCGGGGCGTTGACCGATGCCCTGCAGGACCAGCTGGATGCGTTCGCCCCGGACCTGGTCCTGGTCCCCTGGTTCGGCGACGCCCATCCCGATCACCGCGCGTGCAGTGCCGCCCTCGTGCGCACCATCCCGCCGGACGCGGTCGACGTCTGGGGCGGCGAGGTGTGGACTCCCGCACCGATCAACCGGCTGGTGGACGTGTCAGAGACGATCGAGCGGAAGCGCGCGGCGCTGGCGGCTCACGCCACCGCGCAGCAGGCGTTCGACCTGGACGCGATGCTGGCGCTGAACCGCTACCGCAGCGTGCACGGCCTCCGCGGCCGCGGGTTCGCCGAGGGGTACCTGGCCGCCCCGTTCCCCGACTACGCACGCTGGACGACCGACGCGCTCGACCCCGACGCTCGATGAGCGAGCCACGGCTGCGTCGGGCCGGCCCCCGAGACACCGATGCGCTGGCGGCCCTGTTCGACGCGGTGTTCCCCGACAACCCCAAGGCCGACCCGGCCGTGCTGCGTTGGCAGTTCTGGGACAACCCGTTCGGCCGGGCGGCGTCGTGGGTGTTCGACGACGGTGGGGAGCTGGTCTGCCACTTCGCGGTCCTGCCGGTCCCCGCCCGGCTCGACGCACGCCCCATCACCGCCGCCAAGCCGGCTGACGCCGCGACGTTGCCCGCCTACCGCGGGCAGGGCCTGATGGGACGGGCGGCGAACGCGGTGTTCGCCGAGTGCGCCGAACGCGGCATCCCGGTCACCCTGTGCCTGCCCAACCGGCTGGCCCGAGGTGCGCTCGGCAAGATCGGGATGGTCGAGGTGGCGCCGGTCCGGGCCTACGTCGCGGCGCTGGACGACGCGTGGCTGGCCGAACGGTTCGCGATACCCCGGCCGCTGGCCGGCCTGGTCCGCCGGGCGGTGTTCCGCCTCCCCGACGTGGGACGAGCCCGCGAGGTCGGACAGCCGCCCGACCAGCTCGACGCGCTGTGGGCGGTCACCGCTGAGCACGTGCCCAACGGGGTCGTGCACGACGCTGCGTGGTGGCGGTGGCGGTACGTCGAACGCCCCGGCGGGGACTACCGGTTCTTCGAGGTCCGCGACACCGCTCGTCTGCTCGCCGCCGCCGCGACCACGACGCGGGAGGCGTTCGGGGGGCGGTTCGTGCATGTGCTCGACCTCCAAGCCGTTCACGCCGCAGCCGCCCGGCAGGTGGTCGGCGCGGCCCTGGCCGACACGGATGCGGTCGGTGTGGCCACCATCGCCCTCCCCTGGACACGCATCGCCGAGCTCGTCCGGTCGGCGGGGCTCCGCCTGCTGCCCCGCCGGCTCGAGCCGGCGGAGCAGATCCTCGGCCTGTTCCACAACGACCCGTCGCTGGGCGACCTCAGCGACCGCCAGTGGTCGGTGGCGTGGACCGATCTCGACCACCTGTGACGGCCGTGACCGGGGCAGCCGCCGCGTCGTGCTCGGCGTGGCGCAGCCACCGCCCCGACCGCCACCACCGGCCCAGCAAGGCCGGCCGCACGACCGCATCGAGCACCACGCCGGCCTGCACGCCCACGGCACCCCAACCCAGGACGAGCGCCATCAACGCCGAGGCACCCAGCAGGAACGCGGCGATCCCGACCGCCGATGCGGCCAGCGGCAGCCGGGTCTCACCGGCCGCCTGCATGGTGCTCCGCAGGGCCTCGTAGACCGCGAGGAAGACGGTCGCCACCCCGTACGTCCGCACCCAGCTCGCCATCACCGTGTGGACCTGGGGGTCACCGCCGCCGCCGAACGCGGTGGCGATCGGACCGGCCGCGGCGATCAAGACCGCCGCGCCGACCAGGCCGACGACCGCGGCCAGACCCACGGCTCCGTCCCCGTAGCGCTGGGCGGCGACCGCGTCGCGACGGCCGAGGTTCGTCCCGACCAGGGCGCTGGCGGCGACCCCGACGCCGATCGCCGGCACCCGCGCGAACAGGTGCACCCGCCGACCGACGTGGAACCCGGCGTTGGCGGCGGTCCCGAACGCCAGCGTCAGGGCGTTGAGGGGGATCTCGGCCAGCGCGTACAACGTGCGCTCTGCCACCTGGGGCGCTCCGATCCGCACGATACGGCGGCCGACGTTCGTGGCGCGGAGCCCGGCCCGGTGCAGCCGGACCCGGGCCCGCCCCGAGCACAGCACGACCGCCAGGGCGGTGCCGCCGAGGATGTTGCCGACCGCCGTTCCCACCGCGGCGCCGACGACCCCCAGCGCCGGGAAGGGTCCGGGGCCGCCGACCAGCGTGACGGTCAGCGCGATGTTGACCACGGTGGCGGTGACACGCACCGCCATCGGGGTGCGGGTGTCGCCGGCTGCCTGCAGGACCCGCGCCAGCATGATCGCGAGTACCCGCGGGATCGCCGTCGCCAGCACGATGCGTAGGTACGCGGTGCCCGGACCGGCCACGTCCGGGCCCGCACCCAGCAGCCGGAAGAACGGTCCGGCGCCCAGCAGGCCCCCCACCGTGGCGAGGGCCCCCAACGTGACCGCGAGCAGCGCGGTCTGCGTGGCCGCGTCGGCGGCGGCGTCGTGGGCCCCGGCGCCGTAGCGCTGTGACACGGTGGCGACGGTCCCGGCGCTGAGGCCCAACGCCGCCATCAGCACCAGCCGCGCAGCGGTGTCTGCCACGCCGACCGCTGCCACGCCGCTCGCGCCCACCACCAGGCCGACCACGATCAGGTCGACGGTGCGCATGGCGATGCGGACCATTCCCGTGGCCACCGCAGGCCACGCCAGGCTGATCAGCGCTGGCCAGGTCGCCGGGACGCGGATGGTGTCCTCCGGGTCGGTCGCGGGGAGCGGTAGCGACCGTCGCACGCGTGGGCGGCCGCCACCCCCGACGGTCGTTCAGCACCGGGGGGTCGCGGCCAGCGCCACGGCGGGGCGTGCCAAGATGCGCCGGTGCAACCGCGCCCCGACTCGACGACCGGTGAGACGCCCGCCGAGACCCCCGCCCGACCACAGCGCCGTGGGCGGCGGGCGCT
>JALYHG010000051.1 GCA_030776725.1 Actinomycetota bacterium | reverse complement strand
GGCGGCGCCGAGGCGATGCCCGATTGGCGTCGCCCGGGCCCGACCTTGTTCCATTGCGTCCCGACCACCGCCGCGCACGAAGGAGACCCCATGACCGACCGTTCCGGCCCGCTCCGCGACGCCGTCTACGTCGACGGAGTCCGCCTCCCGATCGGCCGCGCCAAGCCCGACGGTTACTACGCCGACACGCGGGCGGACGACATGGCGGTGCGCACGGTGCGGGCGCTGCTGGAACGCAACCCGGCCGTGGATCCCGGCGACATCGACGACGTGGCGTTGGCCGCGACCGCGCAGGTCGGCGACCAGGGACTGACCATGGGGCGGGCCGTTGCCGTGCTGGCCGGCCTCCCACTGACCGTCCCCGGGTACGCCATCGACCGGATGTGTGCGGGGGCGCTGACCGCGATCTGCAACGCGGCGAACGCGATCAGGGTCGGAGCGCAGGACGTGGTCCTGGCCGGTGGGGTCGAACACATGGGCCGCCACCCGATGGGGGCCCACATGGATCCCAACCCGCGGTTCATCGCCGAGAAGCTGGTGGACCCGACGGCGTTGGTGATGGGTAACACCGCCGAGAACCTGCACGACGAGCTCCCGGAGATCACCCGCGAACGCGCCGACCAGTACGCGGTGCAGTCACAGGAGCGCACCGCCAAAGCTCAGGCCGAGGGGATCTTCGACACCCACGTGGCGCGCATGGTGGTGTGGTCGAAGGACGGTGTGCGGGTCGTGTCCGACGACGAACATCCCCGCCCCGGCACCACCGTGAACGACCTCACCACGCTGTCGTCCCCGTTCCGGGTCGGTGGACGGGTCACGGCCGGGAACGCCGCCGGCCTCAACGATGGGGCCGGCTGTGTCCTGCTCACCAGCGCCGAGTACGCCGAGGGCAAGGGGCTGGCACCCCGGATGCGCTTCGTCGACTACGTGTTCGTCGGCGTCGAGCCGGAGACCATGGGGTACGGCCCCGTCCCCGCGACCGATCGGCTCCTGGCCCGCAACGACCTCACGCTGGACGACGTCGACGTGGTGTTCATGAACGAGGCGTTCGCGGTGCAGTGCGTGGCGTTCCTCGACCACTACGGCCTCCCACTGGACACCCCGAAGGTCAACCCCTACGGCGGCGCGATCGCGATGGGCCACCCACTGGCGATGTCCGGGGCGCGGCTGACCGCCGAGCTGGCCACGTTCTTCGAGAAGAACCCCGACGCCCGTTACGGCGTGACGACGCTGTGTGTCGGGCTTGGCATGGGCTGCTCGATCTTGTGGGAGCGGCTGTAGGAACGACAGACAAGCCAGCCCGGTCGGACGCACGCCGACCCGGCCAGACCGCGGAAGGAACCCCGATATGGCGAACGAGGTCTACACCCGCTTCAAGGTCCGCTACTACGACTCGCGGGAGGCCGGGCGTCTGGCGCTGGTCACCATGGACAACGGTGCCGACCACACCAAGCCCAACACGTTCGGGCTGAGGGCGCTGGAGTCGCTGCGCGACGCCCTGGATGAGATGGAGTCGCAGTCGGACGTCAAGGGCCTGATGCTGACCGGCAAGCCGTTCATCTTCGCAGCCGGGGCGGACATCACCGCGTTCCAGGGTGCCGACGAGGAGTTCGCACGTGAGGCCGGATCGACTGGTCACGCGCTGTTCCGCCGGCTGATGGATCTGCCCTACCCGACGTTGGCGGCGATCAACGGCGTGTGCCTGGGTGGTGGGTTGGAGATCGCCCTGCACTGCGACTACCGCACGCTGTCGCACGCCGCCGGCCCGATCGGGTTCCCGGAGGTGTTCCTGTCGATCCTCCCGGCGTGGGGCGGCACGCAGCTGACGCCGCGCATCGCCGGACCCGCCAACGCCCTGCAGGTGATCGTCCGCAACGCCCTGGACAACAACCGCACGTTGAACGCCGCTCAGGCCGCCCAACTGGGCCTGGTCGACGACGTCCTGCCGTCGGTCGACTTCCACGAACGGTCGCTGAGGACCCTCGAGGAGCTGGTGACCGGCGAGCGGCGACTGGCCGAGCGGATCCCGTCGACCGAGGGGCTGGACGAGGCGTTGCAGCAGACGCGTCAGTACGTCGATGAGCGGGTGCACGGCGCGACCCGGGCCCCCGGGCTGGCCATCGACCTGATCGAGTTCGCCGCCCGCGGCGGGGACTTCGACGAGGGTTACCGCCTGGAGGAGGAGGCCATCACCGAGCTGCTCCCGGCGCGGCAGGCACAGGCGGCGGTGTACGCGTTCCAGCTGACCCAGCAGCGCATCAGGAAGCAGCCGTGGCGTCCGGACGCCGACCCGCGCCCCGTGCGCAGAGCCGCGATCGTCGGGTCGGGCCTGATGGGTGCCCAGCTCGGGTCCTACTTCCTGCAGCGGCTCGAGGTCCCGATCGTGATGAAGGACATCGACGAGGCCGTCCTCGAACAGGCCCGCCAGACGATCGAGGCCGACCTGGATCAGGCCGCGGAGCGCGGCCGGCTGCGTCGGGGCAAGGAGAGGTTCCTCAAGACGCTGGTGACCTACACCACCAGCTACGAGCCGGTCGCGGGTGCCGACGTCGTGTTGGAGGCCGTCGTCGAGCGGATGGATGTCAAGCAGCGCATCTTCGCCGATCTCGAGGAGGTGGTCGACGACGACGCGATCCTGGCGTCCAACACCTCGTCGCTGTCGATCAGCGAGATGGCAGCGCACCTGGATCATCCCGAGCGGGTGGTGGGCCTGCACTTCTTCAACCCGGTCCGGGTGATGCCGTTCCTGGAGATCGTCCGGACAGAAGCCGCCAGCGACCGTGCGATGGCCACCGCCTTCGAGCTGTCCAAGCAGCTCCGCAAGTCGGGCGTGCAGTGCAAGGACACCCCCGCCTTCATCGTCAACCGACTGCTGATGCGCTTCAACGGGGCCTGCATGCAGGCGCTGCGCCACGGCAACCCCTTCACCGACATCGATGACGCGATCAAGCAGCTGGGCCTGCCGATGGGGCCGTTCGAGCTGCTGGGGTTCGTCGGCCTGAAGGTCGCCTACCACACCGCCGAAACGCTGCAGGCGGCGTTCCCGGACCGCTTCCCACGCGACGAGAACTTCCGGCGCTTCGCCGAGCTGGACGTGGATGGGATCTACGACTGGTCGAGGGGTCGCGTCGCCTACGACGAGGTCGCGGCCGCCGTGCAGGTCGACGAGGACCTCGAACCGCTCAGCGCGGAGGAGATCCGTCAGCGGGCGCTCGAGGCGACCACCGACGAAGCCAAGATCATGCTCGACGAGCAGGTCGTCGCTGACGGGCGCGACATCGACACCGGCTTGCTGCTGGGTGCCGGATGGCCGTTCTTCATGGGCGGCATCTGCAAGTACGCCGACCACATCAGCCTGTCGGACAAGCTCTTCGGCCGGCAGCTGCTGACAGCCGACGACCGCGCGTTCGCCTGATCCGTCGAGCGGGTCACGGGGTGACCACCCCCTCGATGCGGTGGGGCGGCACCTCGGCGGTGAGCCAAACCCCGCCGGGAAGGCGGTGGAACACGCCACCGTCGCGTGCCAGAGCCGCGGCGTCGACCGCGACCACCACCGGCCGGCCGTGGCGGGCACCGACCTGGGCGGCGCTGGGCACGTCCTCCGACAGGTGCACCAGCTGGCGCCCCATCGACCTGATCCCGTCGGTCAGGATCACATCGAGGGCCGTTGTGGCCGTGCCGTGGTAGAGCACCGGTGGCGGTTCGGCCGGTTCGTAGCCCATGTCGACCGCGAGGCTGTGGCCGTACCGGGCTCTCACGTGGGTGCCGTCAGCCGACAACTCGAAGCGGTCCTTGCCGCCCCGCCCCCCTGCGCCGTCGGCGACGCGCACGACCTCCTCGAGCTCCGCCTTCGTCACGTTCCTGCCCAGCCGGCCCAGGGCAGCGATCAGGTGCTCCACCGACACCCAACCACCGGGCTCCAGGCGCAACCCGGCGCGCTGCGGGTCGTGGCGCAACAGGAGGGCCAGCAGCTTCGATAGACGCGCGCGGCGGCGGGGGTCCACGTCTAGCGATCCTCGCCCGCGCTGCGGTGGCCGTCCGCGCCCCCGATGTGGTGCAGTCGGCTGGTGCCGTCGCGGACCTCCCAGGAGCTGAGCAGCGCCTCGCCGTCGCTGCGTTCCAGCACGGTGTCCACCGCCCACCACTCGCCCCGGATCCGGGCGGGCGTCACATCCAGCACCACGTACCCGTGCGCGTCGAACTCGCACCAGCGCACGTGGGGGTTGTCGCGCATCACCGTGGCCTCCACACCTCCGGCCTCGCGGTCGCGGCCCTCGCCGAGCTTCTCGTTGAGGTTCTGGCTGGTGACACTCGGCGTCACGAACTCCACCGCCACCGGTTCGATGTGTTGGGTGGGGTCCTCCAGCAGGTGCAGCGCCCAACAGGTGTGCACGTCGCCCGATAGGAACACGACGTTGCGGATCTGGTCGCGGCGGATGGCCGCGAACACCCGGCCACGGTCGCCGGGGTAGCCGTCCCACTGGTCGGGGTTCGCGCCGTGACGTTCCTCGGTGAGGATCCCGAGCTCCGCGAGCGGCGGGCCGAGCCAGTCGGGGAGGAGGTGCGTGTAGCACTGCCCGACCATGATCGGGTTCCCGACGAGCTTCCACCGCGCCGTCGATCCCGCCAGGCGCTCGCACAGCCAGCGTCGTTGCTCGGCGCCGAGCAAATCTCGGACGTCGTCGTACATCGTGGGCGGGCCGACCTGCTCGTCGCGCCAGGATCGGCAGTCGATCATGAGCAGGTCGGCGACGTCGCCCAGCGGGAGCCGGCGGTAGATGCGTGCCGGGTGATCACGGTCGGGCATGCGGACCGGCAGCCACTCGTACCACGCCCGCAGCGCCGCGTCGGCCCGCACGTCGAACCGCCCGTGCAGCTGGGGATCGTGCTTGCTGGCTCCCTCGCGCCAGCGGTCGTCAGCGAACTCGTGGTCGTCGAAGACGTGGACCGTGGGGTGACGCTGGTGCATCCGTTGGCAGTCCGGGTCCAGGCGGTGCAGCGCGTACCGCGTCCGGTAGTCATCGTGGCTGACGCAGTCGTGGTCGGGCACGTGGGCCCTGCCGATCGCAGCGCCCGGTGAACGATCCTCGGTCCCGTACTCGTAGATGTAGTCGCCCATGTGCACGACCAGCGCGAGATCGTCGCGGTCGGCGATGCGTCCGTAGGCGTTGAAGAACCCGTCGTTGTACTTCGCGCACGACGTGAACGCGAGCTTGACCGCGTCGGTCGCCCCGACCGGTGCGGTGCGGGTGCGCCCGACCGGTGAGCGTTCCCCGGCGGCTTCGAACGCGTAGAAGTAGGTGGTCGCCGGGGACAGGCCGGGGACGTCGATCTTCACGGTCCGGTCGCGGTCGGATCCGGTGGTCGTCACCCCGCTGGCGACCACGTCCGACAGGTCCTCGTCGCGGGCGATCCGCCATCGCACGTCGACCGGGTCGTCGGGGGTGCTGATCCGGGTCCACAGCACCACCCGGTCCGCCTCGGGGTCGCCACTGGCCACCCCGTGCTGGAACGTCGGTCCGTTGAGGTCGCGTGGGTCTGGTTGCATGTGTGGCCTTCCGACTGTCGCCACGGTAGGCCGCCGATCGAAGCGCCCGATGGTGACGGTCGCCCTGGTGGCCAGGCGGGAGGCCGCCGGCCGCGCCCGCGCCAAGCCCGTATCAGGAAGGAGCATGCGTGGATGAGCACCGCACCGACCTGACCGGCGGCTCCGACGACGCGCTGGACGCCTACTCGCAGTTGGTGACCTCGGTCGCCGAGACGCTGGCCCCTGCGGTCGCGAGCGTCCGGTTGCAGGGGCGTCGCGGGTCCGGCTCGGCCGTCGTGTTCGATCCCCATGGGGTGCTGGTCACCTCCGCCCACGTGGTCGGCAGGATCAACGCAGGCACGGCCACGTTCACCGATGGACGCCAGTCCACCTTCCACGTGGTCGGTCGTGATCCGCTGAGCGACCTGGCGGCGCTCCGCGTGGACGGCGAGGGCCTGACCGCGGCACGCCTGGGTGATGCTGGGCGGCTCCGCGTCGGTCAACTGGTAGTGGCCATCGGGAACCCGCTCGGCTTCGCCGGCTCGGTCACCGCCGGGGTGGTCAGCGCCCTGGGCCGTTCGCTGCCGACCCGCGAGGGTGCGGTCACCCGGCTGGTCGAGAACGTCATCCAGACCGACGCTGCGCTCAACCCCGGCAACAGCGGCGGGGCGCTGGCCGACGCCCGCGGCCGTGTGGTGGGCATCAACACGGCGGTGGCGGGCGTCGGGCTGGGGCTCGCGGTCCCCATCAACGACGCCACCTTGAGCATCGTCTCGGCGCTGGTGTCCGAGGGCCGGTACCGACGGGCGTACCTGGGCATCGCCGGGGGCTCCCGTCCGCTTCCGCCCCGGGTGCGTGACGCGGTCGGGCGGGGCGCCGGCGTGGAGGTCGTCGAGGTCATGGCCGGCAGCCCCGCCGACGACGCCGGCATGACCGTGGAGGACATCGTCGTCGGCGTCGACGGTGAACCGGTCACCGAACTGGGCGATCTGCAGCGTCTGCTGGGTGGCGAGCGGATCGGCCGTCAGATCAGGCTCCAGGTCGTCCGCGACGGCCAGCTCCGGGAACTCACCGTGATCCCGGCGGAGTTGCGGGGATGATCGGTGCGGTGCACCACGCACTGCTGCGTGCCTTCAGCTGGCTGCCCGTCCGTGGGCGACGCTTCGTCGTCCGCCGGCTCGCACCGTCGTTCACGGTCGGGTCGGTCTGCGTGATCGAACGGTCCGACGGGGCGATCCTGCTGCTGCGTCTGTCCTACCGCGACGGTTGGGGGCTGCCCGGTGGGCTCCTGAAACGCGGTGAGACGGCGATCGAGGCGGCCAGGCGCGAGGCCAAGGAGGAGACCAGCCTCGACATCGAGACGCTCGGCGAGCCAGCAGTGGTCGTGGAGGCCGCCAAGCGGCGGATCGACATCGTGTTCCGCTGCCGGCCACGTCCTGGGACGCCGACCGAGGCCCACACCGGCAGCCCGGAGGTCGTCGACCTGAACTGGTTCCCCCCTGGTGACCTACCGAGGCTCCAGGAGGAGGCCGCCACCGCGCTGGCCACGCTCAGCCGGACGGAGGAGCCGGGCGGGACGGGACGCGAGGACCAGACCCCCTCGTCCCGGCGGGCCCCGTAGTCAGCGCGGCGCGAGATCCAGGGCGCCGGCGAGCTCTGCCAGGAGCGGCACCGGGGAGACCTCGACTGCGGGGGTGAGCGGGTGAACGGCGACGTGGTCGGCGCCCGCATCGACGTGGGCGCGGAGCCGGGCGGCCACGGCCTGGGGATCTCCCCAGGCGATCAGCGCGTCGAACCGGACGTCGGGGAGTGGCTCGTCGAGGTCCGACTGGTCCCAGCCCAGCCGCACCAGGTTGCGCCGGTAGTTGTCCAGCCGCAGGTAGCGGCGCAGGTGTCGGGCGGCGACCCGGCGGGCCTCGTCGCGGGTGTCGGCCAGGACGACCGCCTGCTCGGGCGCCAACAGCCTGTCGCCACCGAGGGTGTCCCGGGCGCGACGCGTGTGCTCGATGGGGACCAGGAAGGTGTGCGCCCCGGCGCTGCGCTCTGCTGCCAGCTCCAGCATGCGCGGGCCGAGCGCGGCCAGCATCCGCGGCGGCTCCTCAGCAAGCTCCGGGCCGCGCCACGGGGCCTGGTCCATGGCGTCGAGGTAGCGCCGCATGGTCGTCAGCGGCCGTTCGTAGCTCTGGCCGCGGGTGTCGAGCAGTGGCGGGTGGCTCGCCCCGACCCCGAGCAGGAAGCGGCCCGCGTACGCCTCGGCGAGGGTCCGGGCCCCGTTCGCCATCGCCATGGCGTCGCGCGCCCAGATGTTGGCGATCCCGGTGGCAACCACCACGTCGGTGGTCGCGGCGAGCAGGACGCCCGCGTGGGTCAGCGCCTCCTTGCCCTCGGCCTCGCCCACCCACAGCGCGCCGTACCCGTGGCCCTCGATCGCCGCGGCGGCGGTGCGGGCTTCGCGGATGGGGAACAGGCCGAGATGGCTGGCCCAAACACCGTAGATGCCGAGCCGCGCGGTGGTGTCCACCGCACCGACCTTACCGCTCACCATCCGGGGTCCCGGCTGGCGATCGCCCGCCGACCATGGTCGGTGATGCCGTGCCCGGGCGTGCGACAAGATGGGGGCGCCGACCCAAGGGAGCAACATGGCAACGCGCGTGACCGTGCTCGGCACCGGGATCATGGGGTCGGCGATGGCCCGCCAGCTGCTCGCCGCCGACCACGACGTGACGGTGTGGAACCGCACCCGTGAGAAGGCCGAGGCGGTCGGAGACGACGGCGCGACCGTCGCCGATGACCCGGCTGATGCTGTGGACGGGGCGGAGCTGGTCCTGACCGTGCTCGCCGACGCGGAAGCAGTCGAGGAGGTAATGACCGAGGCCCTCGGCGCCATGGCCGACGACGCGGTCTGGGTGCAGATGAGCACGGTGGGCCTGGCGATCGACCACCTGGCCGACCTCGCCGCCGAGCACGCGGTCGGGTTCGTCGACGCGCCGGTGCTGGGGACCAAGGAACCGGCCGAGCGCGGCGAGGTGGTGGTCCTGGCCTCCGGCCCCGAGGACCTGCGCGAGCGCTGCGAGCCGGTGTTCGACGCGGTGGGCTCTCGGACCTTGTGGCTGGGGGAGGCCGGGGCGGCCAGCCGCGTGAAGCTGGTGACCAACGCCTGGCTGCTCGGCCTGGTCGAGGCCCTGGCGGAGTCACTCGCGCTGGCCGAACAGCTCGGTGTGGACCCGCAGGGGTTCTTCGACGCGATCGAGGGCGGACCCGTGGACGCCACGTACGCCGGGCTCAAGGGCCGCGCCATGCTGGAGCGCGACTTCCCCGCGAGCTTCCCGCTCGGGCTCGCGTGGAAGGACGCCCGGCTGGTGGTCGAAGCGGGCGATGAGCACGGCCTGGACCTCCCGGTCGCCCGGGTGGTGGCCGGTCAGTTCGCACGGGCCGTGGCGGCCCGCCACGGCGACGCCGACATGGCAGCCGTGTTCCGCGTGGTCGCAACCGACGAGGGTGGGGGCGCGTCCAACGGGGGATGAAGTCGTCACGCGGTCACGTCGTCGTCGCGGCCATGCTCGCCGCGATGCTGATCCCAGCTGCAGCGGCTGCGGTCAGCTGCGTCCGCGACGACCGGCCTCTGACCGAACGACTGGCCGAGTTCGAGATCGTCTTCGTCGGAACCGTCACCGACGTCGCCGATGAGCGTCGAGCCGCGTGGTTCCGGGTGGAGGAGATCTGGCGCGGCCCCGATCTCGATCGTCCGATCGTCCACGGCGGCCCCGGTCATCCCGGCACGGCAACCTCGGTGGACCGCACGTGGGAGATCGGCCAGCGCTACCTGGTGGCTCCCCGCCGCGGAGACACGGGATTGATGGATGACCGCTGCTCGCCGACACAGGCGTGGAGTGACGAATTGGCCCGCGCGCGGCCTGAGGACGCGCGCGTGGTCGGGCAGGCGGACACCGACGACCGCATCGCCACGGCCGTGCGTCGGCCGTGGACCGCGGTGGTCGCGGTGGCGCTGGCCCTGACACTCGGCGGCTACATCCTGTGGCGGCGTCGCCACCCCTGACCGGGCTCGGCGTTCGCGTTGCGAGCTGGCTGACGGGTACAGCCACTACCGCATGGTCGGCTACATCACCGTGACCGTGCCCGACGGTGACGGCGCCCACGCCGAGTTGAAGGCGTGCCGTCGGGGGGCGACCGCCGCGTCGAAAGCCCGCCTCGAGATCCGTCGGCCGTACGCCGAACAGGCTGGACGCGGCCGCCCGTCCCGGCGACGACCCCGACGTGGTGGTGCGCCGCCGGGTGCGGCTCCTGGCTTCGCTGGTGGGCGCGTCGCTGCACCGCACCCTGACCCCGAGGAGAGCTCGGCGTGCGAGCTCGCGGTACGCGCCGCCACGGCCACGTCACCGCAGCCGACGCTGCCGCAGGTGGCCGACGCGCTGCTGCGCCCCACCGAGGACGCGGCACGGTCGATCGCCACCGACGTCGACGACCTGCGCCGGGCCAGCCGCCAAGTCGCTTTGTAACTCGCCGGCTGTGCTACGGCGACCTGCCGGCATGTTCGACGAGGCCGCCAACATCGCCCCCCTCGACGACCTCGACGCGGTCGCCTCCACCGGCGCCGGCCAAGGCATCCAGCTCGTCACCGTCTGGCAGGACCTCACCCAGATGCGCGCCCGCTACGGCGACCGCGCGCACACCATCCTCAACAACCACCGCGCCACCATGCTGCTGCCCGGCATCAAAGACCCCGCCACCCTCGAACACGCCTCCCGGCTCGTGGGGGAGGCCGACGTCGCCCGGGCCTCCACGACCTGGGACGCCCAGGGGCAGCGATCCACCACCCAAGGCGTCGAACACCGCCGCCTCGCCCCCGACCATGCCATGCGCACCCTGCCCAACGGGCAAGCCGTGGTTATCTACGGATCCATGGCACCGCTGCGCGTCTCCCTGCGGCCGTGGTACGCCGACCCAACCCTGTCCGCCCGCGCCCGCCGCAACGGCAACCCAGTAGCGCCCGCCGGCGTCCCCAGCTGGGCTGCCCCGATCCCCGCCGATGACATGGCCGCCGACGGATCGTTAGACGACGGCTGACATCGTCGACGTCCTGCTGCTCGCCGTTCTCATTGGGGTCACCGGTGGTACGCCTGGCTGACGAAACGCATCGCACAAGCGTCGGAGCGCTCGGCTCACGCGCCCGTCGAAACGGCAGAAGCGTCGGAGCCTTCGGCTCGAACGGGCGTCGAGGCCGCTGAAGCCGCCGCGCGCTCGGCCGCCACAGCCGAGGCCGCGTTGCTGGCGGAGTCCATGCCCTTCGTTCGGCCTTCGTTCGGGGGAGGCTCGTCGGGCAGT
>JALYHG010000050.1 GCA_030776725.1 Actinomycetota bacterium | reverse complement strand
GACGACGGCACCGTCAGCGCCATCGTCATCCGCGACGTACCAGCCTTCGTCTGCGACCTGTGCGAAGAGGCCTACTACGAACCGCGCGTCACGGACGCGGTCGTCCGGCTACTCGAACAGACCGACGTCGCCCCCGGCCGGGCGATCGCTGTCGACTACGCACCAGCCGACGCCGCCTGACCCTCACGACAGCCGGCGAAGGTTATGGGCAACGTCTCATGACTGCCGGCATGGCGGGACAGAGCCAACGGTTGTCGTTGGTATGGATCACTGCTGCTCGCGGCTCGTTCTGCCCCCTCCGGTCGTGAGGTTTCTGACGGCTCACCACTGAACTCGTTTCGCGTTAGGCGTCCGACGTGATGTGGTCGGCTACGTGGAAGATGGTCAGGGCCGGTTCCGCACCCGCCGCCTGGAAGGCCCGCACGCCGGGCGGAGCCCGCCCGGAATCGCGCATCCCGTCGCGCATCTCGTCGAGGTCCGCGCGGCTGGTGAAGACGGTGACGAGTCGCCACATATCGCTGTCGGTGGCGGAGAGTAGGAAGGACTCAACGATGATGGGCGGGGGCCATCCAGCGGGCGGTATGCGTCGAGAAGATCCTGTTGCCGATCCGGGTCGATGTGGGCTTCGAGCATCGTGACCACCATGGCCTGACTCCTGTCCTGTCGTCACGAGCCTCGCGAGTGTCGGCCAGGAAACCTCGGTCGGTCAACAGCATCCGCAACCGTTCTTCGTTGAGGAACACAGGTGCACGGGGAGGGTCATCGTGGGTCACGGGGCGGCGGGGAGCCGGACAGCGAAGCAGGCGCCCGGCTCCAGGCTCTCGTACCAGCTGCTGCCCCGGTTCGCTTCGGCGAGGCCGGACACGATCGACAGCCCGAGGCCGGTGCCTTCCCCGTCCGTCATCCGTCCGCGGGTGAACGGTTCGAACACCTCCGAGACGAAGTCGGGGTCGACACCGGGGCCGGCATCGCAGATCCGCAGGTCGATGTGGGGTCGGCCACCGGAGGCACCGGGGCGGATCTCAATCCGGAACGGCTGGGCGCCGTAGCGTCGGGCGTTGGTGAGCAGGTTGACCAGGACCCGCGTGAGGTGGTCGGGGTCCACCTCGACGCTCGCGTCGCCGGGTCCCTCCACGTCGACGTCCATCCCCAGGTCCGCGACGACCGCCCCGATCGCCGCACCGACCTCGACCGATCGCCGACGGGCGTCGACCGCCTGCGCTTCCAGCCGGGACAGCGTGAGCAGATCGTCCACCAGACGGAACAGCCGCCGCGACTGCCGTTCGATCGAGCCGAGAAGGTGAAGCTTCTCCCCGTCGTCCATGCCTTCCCAGTGCTCACGCAGCAGCCCGGCGAACCCATGGATCACGGTCAGCGGGGACCGCAGCTCGTGAGACACCACCGAGATCAGTCGGGTCTTGCTGTCGTTGGCCTCGCGGAGGTCCGCGTTGGCCCGCTCCAGGTCCGTGCGGGCCCGCTGGCGTTCGATCACACGTCCGAGCTGCGTCCCGATCATGCCCATCATCTTCAGCATGGCCAGATCCGGCTCGAACCGCTCCCGCGTGTAGAACTCGAGGACCGCTGTGACCTGATCACCGCTCAGCACCGGGAACGCCATGCCGGTCCTCAGATCGACCTCCGCGGCGACCGCCGAACGCGGGAAGTTGGGGTCCTCGACCACGTCGACGATCCAGGCCGGCTCCCCGGTCACCAGCACCCGGCCCGGCAGGCCCGTCCCCGCCACGAACGCGGTCGCTTCGGTCGCATCCACGAACGGCTGGTAGCGCGGACCGTCGGTGAACCACCAGTCGGTCGGCACCAGCCGGTCCCCGTCGGCCACGTCGGCCAGGTAGGCGTGACCAACCGGCCAGCCCACCGTGCGGCACACCTCCTCGATCGCCGTGCGCAGCGCCGTCTCCACGTCGGAGGTGGCGTTGGCGGCGGCGGTCACGCGCTGCTGGAGGTGCACGTCACGTCGCATGCGCCGCCGCTCGCTGATGTCACGCAGGAACGCGTTGAACCGCTGTCCGTCGGCGTGCGGACTCGGCCAGATCGTGACCTCGGTCGGAACCTCCTGACCGTCACGCCGCAGCGCGGGCAGCTCCAGCCGCTCGAACAGCACCGGCCCCTGCCCGGTCTCCCGATAGCGAGCGATGCCCTCCCGGTGAGCGTCGCGGAACCGGTCGGGGATCACGGTGTCGGTGAGCGAGCGTCCGACGACCTCCTCGGCCGACCAACCCAACAGCATCTCGGCCTGCCGGTTCCAGTCCAGGATGCGACTGTCCGCGTCGATCGCGATGTACGCGTCGTTCGCCGTCTCGAGGATCAGCCGCCAGCGCTGCTCGGCCTCCTCCAACGCCGCGAGCGCCCGCCGGTGCCGCTCTCGCAGCGAATCCCGGCTACCCCCCGTGCCGGCAGTGCTCATCGATGCCCCGATCGCGGACGGAACCCGCAGCAACGCGGGATCGCGACCGCCCCTAGCCTACGACTTCCGGTCGCAAGGCGAAGCGAGAAGCCCGCCTCCGGCGACCGACACGACAACGCCTGTCCAAGCGACGACCAGCAGCCTCCAGATCGCTGCTGGCGCGTAGCGTCGCTAGCTCAGCTTGTTTAACGGCGTAGTGCTAGCCGCGGGCCGCTGCAGGCCAGCCAGCAGCTGCGCGACGACGGCAGCATGCCGCGAGCTGCCGATGCGGTGGCTGAACCCGCACAACCGGGCAGGCCAGCCGACGACCCATCCACCGGCGCGAACAACGTTGCTCCCACCACC
>JALYHG010000049.1 GCA_030776725.1 Actinomycetota bacterium | reverse complement strand
GGCGGGCGGGGCGGCGACCACCAGCCCCGCCGCCGCGACGGCCAACACCAGGAGGGCCGTGAGGGCCGCCGCGACGCGGCCCTCCCGGCGGACGATCGAGAGTGACGTCGGCATCAGCTGGTCTTGTCCACGAGGGTGACCTTGAGCGTCCCCTTGTACAGACCCGTGGTGGCGCTCCCGATGCCCTTGAGGACCAGCGACGGGGTGTTGGTGTAGATCCCGGTCTGGCCGACCACGGAGCTGAGCAGTCCGCCCAGCCCGGCGGTGACGACGTTGTTGACCATGTCGGTCGTGAGCGCGTCCAGGTCGGTCACCACCACCGTGGGGTTGGCGTCCAGGAAGTTCTGGATGGAGGCTTTGACCGCCATCCACAGCGCCCCGGTGGTGGGGTCGTCGGCGGTCGACGCCAGTAGGACGTCGTTGGCGGCCTCACCGGCGGTGAGGACGGTGTCGGTGTTCTTGTTGGCGGCGTCGAAGATCTGCTGGCGGATGGCGTCCAGCTCCGCGGTGCTCGGCTCGCCGCTGGTGCCGTCCTGCAGCTTGACGGTGGTCCCTGTGGTCGACCCGGTGTCACACACCCCGTCGGACGCTGCGGTGTTGAACGTCCCGGCCGCCCCGTTGGACACGTTCATCAGACCGGCCGTGGTCGCGACCTCGTTGAGCAGGCTCTGCACCTTGGCGGTGATGGTCGTGTCGGCGATCCCGACGAGGGTGGTGGTGTCGATCCCGGTCGTGGCGTTGGCGAGGTCGCCGGTGAAGGTCAGGGTGGAGTCCACGACCGCCTTGACGTTGGCCGGGGCGCCGGCCACGGCACCGAACGCGACATCGAAGTTGTTCGCCGCGATCTGTGCGGCGCAGTCGAGGCCGGCGGTGGTGGTCTTGGCGGAGTCGACCTTGTACAGGTTGGTCAGGGTCGCGTTGACCTCGTAGCCCACGTCCTTGTAGGCCAGGTCGGTGACGGTGACCGCCATGGGGGCCGATCCGGTGGTGGACCCGGCGCCGAACGCCAGGCTGCCGGCCACCTGCATGGTCCGCTGACCCGCGATCACCGCGACGGACACGGGCTGCTGCGTGGTCGACGCGATGGCCTGCGAGGCCAGGGTCATGCTGATGACGCCGGCGGCGACCGCCGTCCGTCCGAGGCGTGGAGGGAGCTTCATCGTGGGTGTCTCCGAACTGTGGGTTTGCGGGTGGGTTGGCGGCCGGCGATGACCAGCACCACCCCTGCGGCCAGGAACGCGGCGGCGTCCCGCAACCACCGCAGCGCGTCGCTGCCGGTGCGTGGCAGGGGACCCGACGGTTCGTCCGCGGGTGGGGCTACCGGACCCGGTGCCGGGTCCAGGGTCGGGGGACGTTCCGCCGGCGCCTCGACCTCGACGATCACCGGCAGGGGTCGGGCGGAGGCAGCCGCGGGGACGCCCGCGAGGATGGCGGCCACCATCACTGCGACGTGCAGCCGCATCCTGGGTCGATCCTTGGCCATCCCATGCCCGATTCCTGCTGGATGACCGCTACGCGTAGTGATGGATTACTCACCGTGCGTAACGCTCATGCCACGGTGGTCGGGCTGCAGCCGCATCTGCGGGATGGCGAACCTGACCCATATCCGTCAGCCCGCCAGGACTAGTCCCGGCGTCGAGGAGGGAGGTGCGCCGCTAGGTGACCGCGGACACCACCCGCTCGTCGAGCGCGTCGTAGCGGCCGAGGTACTCGACGCGCTCCTGCTTCAAGAGCTCGACCCGCTCGCGGTACTCGTCGGCACGGCCCTGACGCTCGTACAGGCGCCGCGGTTGCAGCAGCTCGATGTCATCGATCCCGGGCACGTCGGATGCGACCGCGTACCCGAAGTCAGGGTCCTGGTCCCAGGAGATGGAGTCCTCCACGATGCCCTGCACGATCGCGGACGAGTGGGGGATGCGGACCTTCTTCGAGCGCCCGTCGTCGGCGGTGCCCCCGACCCGTCCGGTGTTCAGGACGAACACCTCCAGGTCGGGCAACGTCTCCAACAGCTCCAGCAGCCGGTTCGCCTGCAACGCGTCGTTGGTGAAGAAGAACGGGTTGGTTCCCGGGACCCGCAGGTTCTTCCCCGCTTCGGCGGCGCCTCCCGCCGAGGTGCCCTTGCTCTCACCGAGCATGAAGAACGCGGCCGCTTGTTCCCGCGCGAGCTTGGCCACCGCCGGGATGATGTTCTCGTTGCGGTTGAGCACCAGCAGGTAATCGGCTTTGGGCAGATCGCGGGGGTCACGGTGGCGGATGATCTGCATCGGGAACGTCGAGCGGCCGTTGGCGGTGTAGGAGGTGTCGAAGAAGTCGACCGTTCCGTCGGGGCGGACGGCGACGTTCTCCAGCCAGGCCCGCGGGTCGGTGGTCCCCGAGTAGATCGTGGGCTCGTCGTCGGGGTCCAGGCCGTAGGTCTTGGCGAAGCAGCCATCCTCGGTGGCGTGGATGGTCCCGCCTGGCATCAGCGCGACGAAGTCGTCTTGGACCGGTAACGACCCCAGCTGCTCGCGGAACGTGGTGGTGGTCTTCCCCGTCCCCGACAGGCCGATGATCAGCATGGCCTTCTCGCGGCGGTCGGGGTTGTGTTCCGCCGGGAACACCTTGCAGCCGGCATGCATCGCCAAGCCGCCGCGGTCATAGACCAGCTTGTTCCACATGCGCAGCCCGCCCATCTTCGATTCGCCGAAGTAGTCCGAACCGAACACTCGGGTCACGTACGTGTCGAGGTCGACCATGATCAGCCGGTCGTCTGGCTTGCCCGGCGCCGTGCACCCCGGGGTGTATATGACGGTGAACTCCGGCTCCCAGTCGCCATCACGATGGAAGTACAGCTGCTGCTGCATCGCCGGGATGTTGGGCTGGGAACGCTCGATGTACAGCCGCGCGCCGGTGCGGAAACCGGGATCCGGCCCGATGTAGCCCTCGATCAGGATCATGTCGCGTTCGGCGATGTACTCGTCCTGCTTCCGGGCCCACTCTTCGGCCTCGCCACGTGAGATGCGCTGCTGGTGGATCTCGTCGTCGGACACGAAGAACGTGGAGCGCTTCAGACGGGCGGTGACCTCCGAGGTGTAGTTGATGTTCGCGAACTCGGTGACCTGCGCCCGCGGTCGCAGCTGTTCCAGCGTCCACTCGCGCATCAGTTCCGGCGAGGGGTTCTCCACGACGGACCTCGCCTTGGGAAGCTCGATATCCACGCAGACTCCTCGCTGTTCGAGACGGCACGTCGGCCAGAGCCTCGGACCGAACGCCGAGCCTAACAGCGGGTCGGAGCCGGTCCCGGACCCCACGTCGCTGACCTCCCACACCGCCGGACCGTCGGGGCAAAACGGACGGAAAGACGGCCGCCACCAGGGTGTCTGCAGCAGGCCATACCCCGGCGAGACGCACCCAGGTTGACGACAAAGAGGCGGCGCTGCGACACTCACCGACGTACGACGTGAAGACGCCGTGGGACAACGGCGACCGGCAGCCAAGCGAGGAGCGTTACATGGCAGAAGGCGGGCTCAGCGAGGAACACAAGAAGGCCTTGGCCAAGGGCCGGCGTCAAGCCAAAGCCGTCCGTGACTACCTCGAGGCGCTCGAATCGACGCGGCGGAGACCGGGACGCCCCGTTGACCGGCGCTCGCTCGAGAAGAAGATCGAGCGGGTTCAGGCCCAGATCGACGAGGAAACCAACGCTGCGAAGCGCGTTGAGCTGATCCAGCGACGACTCGATTCGGAACGCCAGCTCGCCGAGTTGGAGGAACAGCCCGACGTCGAAGCGCTCGAGGAGGACTTCAAGCAGGCCGCCGGGGAGTACTCCGAGCGCAAGGGCATCACCTACAGCGCCTGGCGCGAGGCCGGGGTCCCCGCGTCGGTGCTCCGCGAAGCCGGAGTGCCCCGTACGCGGCGCACCGCCTGACCTAGACGCCGGCCTCGGCGAACAACCCGCCGGGAGCCATGATCCCGGCGATGCGCAGGGCCGACACGGCGCACTGGTCGAACGCCTCGGCGAACCGGTGACAGTCGCTGCGGTACTGCTGCAGCGTCTGCGGGTCGCGTGACAGCCCCTCGACGAACTCGAACTGGTGGTAGAGGTCCGCGGCGAACGACTGGCGCCGGCGGTTGACCAGCTCCCGGATCGCGGCGAGCTCCGTCGCGACCTGACGGTCGAAGTCGCGGGTCAGGTCCCGGGCGACCTCGTCGAGGCGTTCGCGTAGAACCTGCTTGACGCGGTCGAGGCCCCGCGGCCCCCCGAGCAGCTCCCCGAACTTCCACCCGACGAGCGCCCCGGCCAGCAGCCCCAACGGGCCGAGCACGCCGCCGATCAGCGCGAACGCGGCTCCGCCCGACAGCACCCCCCCGGCAGCCGCGCCGGTCAACGCCCCGGTGAGCCCGCCGTCGTCGGAGCGGCGAGCCGCCTGGACCTGGTCGGGTGTGAGCAGGAAGCCGCGGCTGTTGAGCACGACCTTGGGGATGGACGGGCTCAGCTCGACCATCACCGCCTCGAAACGTTCCTCCAGCAGCTGACGCAGCCGCTGCAAGGCTTCCTCCAGCCCGTGCTGGAAGTTGCGCGACGCGACCTCTCCGGCGACCTCCACCTCGCGGCGGAACTTGTTGGCGAACTGCTCGACGTCGCTGACGCTCTTGAGGCCGTCGAGGTGGTGCTTGGCACGACCGAACGGGGCGAGCAGCTGGCCCCGGATCTGCATCTGCAGCGGTTCGATCGAGGCCATCGCCGTGCTGACCGCGGCGTTGAAGTCGCTCTCGAGCTGGCGGACGTTGTCGTCGAGGCCTGCGCGGTGCGCCGCCAGCGCCTCGGGGTCCTCCAGCAGCCGCTGGCGGACGTTGACCTCGCCCTTGGCCAGGTTCGCAGCGTGGGCCACGCGCTCGGCGGCCTCGACGAGGACCTGCCGGCCGGCCTCCTCCGCGAGGAACGCCTCGATGTCGCGGAGCAGACGCGACGCCCCCGACGACTTGAACACGTCGATGTCGCCCCGCTCGCGGGCCTGCCACGCGTCCAGCGCACACACCGGGTACAGGCGGACCTCGCCCTGCACGCCCGCGCGTCGGCTCGCCTCGACCACACGGCTCCCGACGTAGGACAGCACCGCCGAGCGGGTGGCCGGGTCGTGGAAGTGCTGCGGGTACATGTTGCAGACGAGGAACACCTTCTTCAGCTGCCTGGCGGCGACCTGCTCGAGGAACGCCAGCTCGGTGCCCCCAACGGTCGGCGGGGACAGGAACACCACGACCCCGGCGTCGACCGCGTCGAGCTCCTGCAGGGTCCGCTCGGTGTAGACCTCGTCGGCCTGGGCGTCATCCAGGCCGGGGGTGTCGACGAGGCGGACCCCGTTGCGCAGGAACGGGACCTGCACGTACTGGTGCACGTTCATGACGCCCAGGTGGTTGTTCTCGTTGTGCTTCTGGGATGTGTAGTGCTCGACGTCCTCCACACCGACGTGCTTGACCGTCCCGTCGGCGAAGTAGACGTCGGCCTGCGGGTCGCCGTAGTCGACGTACACCGGGACGGCGGTCTCGGGTGTGACGTGCATGGAGGAGACCTCCAGGCCCAGCAGCGCGTTCAGCAGCGTGGACTTGCCGCGCTTGATCAGCCCGAAGATCCCGATCGTGAAGCGGGTCTGCTCCAGGTCGTGGCGGACGAACGCCAGCTCCCCGGCGATCAGGCTGTCGGAGACCTCCTCGCCGTCCACCTGCAGGCCGCGCCGGTCCTGGAAGCGTCCCCAGGTGTCGTGGAACGTGTTCACCGACTTCAGCAGCGAAGCGCGTTCGAGGTCGAAGGCGTCGAGGAACTCGGCCACGGGACTCCTCCGGTTCGGACCGGACACGGCGCGGGGACGCAGTCGCCGCGACAGGGGTATCGACGTCGCAGCGACCCGTCTTTACGGCCTCACACCGATCGGTGCGCAGGAGCCGGCGATCAGCCCGACACCCCCGACCGGTCCCATCGGACCATGTGAAGATGACCCGGGCGGGTGGTGCCGACGGGTTCAGCTGCGGGGGGCGGCGGTCGATGATGTAACGGTCGGGCGGGACGGGGAAGCCACACCAGCCGTCGAACGTTGTGACGGATGTGCGGCCGCCCCCCTGGTCGCCGCACCGGCAGGTCGCAACGGAGCGGGTCTCCCCATCCCCTCTCTCGCTCCGACAGCGACCGCCCGGGCCCCTCCACCACCGGTGGAGGGGCCCTTGTCTTCACTCGCCGGTCGTCAGC
>JALYHG010000048.1 GCA_030776725.1 Actinomycetota bacterium | reverse complement strand
GACGCGATCCGCGCGGCGTTCGCCGAGCCGCGCCCGATCAACCTCGACCTGGTCGACGCCCAGCAGGCCCGGCGGGCGGTCGACCGCATCGTCGGGTACCGCCTGTCGCCGGTGCTGTGGCGCACCGTGTCGGCCGGGATCTCGGCTGGGCGGGTCCAGTCGGTGGCGCTGCGGCTCATCGTCGACCGCGAGAACGAGATCCGTGCCTTCGTCGAGCAGGAGTACTGGAGCTTCGAGGCGATGTTCGCGGTCCGAGACGATCGCGCGGCGCGCTCCCCGGTCCAGGCGTCGTTGCACGCGGTCGGCGACCGGCGGCTGGCCACGCCCCGCGACCTGGAACGGGCGGAGACCTCCGAGCGTCGCGACGTCGACGACTACCTGCTGATCTCCGACGGCGACGCCGCTGAGACGCTGCGCGCCCGGATCGGCGACGTCGACCGGTTCGAGGTCCGTGCGGTCCGCCGCAGCGAGACCCGTCGCAACCCGTCCCCGCCGTTCACCACCTCGACCCTGCAGCAGGAGGCCGCACGCAAGCTCGGCTTCTCGGCCAAGCGAACCATGACCGTGGCGCAGCAGCTGTACGAGGGCGTCAACCTACGCGGCGAGGGGCAGGTCGGGCTGATCACCTACATGCGAACCGACTCGGTCAACCTCTCCGATGTGGCGCTGCGCGATCTGAACGCCCTGGTCGGGGAGCGCTACGGGGAGCGGTACGCCCTCGACAAGCCACGCCGCTACCGGACCAAGCAGAAACGCGCCCAGGAGGCGCACGAGGCGGTGCGGCCGACCTCGGCCCGGCGCACCCCCGAGTCGCTCCGCGGCCAGCTCGACCGCGACCAGCTGCGCCTGTACGAGCTGATCTGGAAGCGGACGGTCGCCACACAGATGGCGCCGGCCGTGATGGACCGCCTGTCGGCGGACATCGTCGGCGTGGCCGCCGACGGCGAGGAGTTCACCTTCCGCGCCACCGGCCAGGTGATCAAGTTCGACGGGTTCATCGCCGTCTACCTCGAAGGACGCGACGAGGACGAGGAAGGCGACGGCGACCTCAGCGACCGGTTGCCCGACCTCGAGGAGGGCCAGGTCCTCACGCTCGACGACCTCACCGCCAACCAGCACTTCACCCAGCCGCCGCCGCGCTACACCGAGGCGTCGCTGGTCAAGACCCTCGAAGCGGAGGGCATCGGGCGCCCGTCGACGTACGCGTCGATCATCTCCACGATCATGGGGCGCGAGTACGTCCGGTTGGAGGGCCGTCGGTTCGTGGCCACGCCGCTGGGCGAGGTCGTCACGGCGTTCCTGAAGGCGCACTTCGGCGAGGTCGTCGACGTCAAGTTCACCGCCCGCATGGAGGAGGAGCTGGACGAGATCGCCGGCGGCGAGGAGGACTGGGCCGCCATGGTCCAGCAGTTCCTCGACGAGGTCGACCACTGGGTCCGCGAGCGCAAACCGGAGCGACCGCGGCTCCCGCTGATCCCTCCGGCCGAGTGCCCCGTGTGCGGCACCCCGATGGAGAAGGTGTTCTCCGGCAAGTCCAAGCAGTGGTTCGCGTCGTGCAGCCGCTGGCCCAACTGCGAAGGGACGCTCCCGCTCGACGAGCACGGGCGGGTGACCGAACCCGAGCCCGAACCCGAACCCGACGAGCGCGTCACCTGCCCCAACTGCGGGAAGCCGATGGTGCGTCGCACCGGCCGGTTCGGGGAGTTCTACGGCTGCGTCGACTACCCGTCGTGCAAGGGCATCGTCAACGTCGCGGCCCGCACCCCGTTCACCTGCCCCAAGTGCGGCGAGGGCAAGGTCGACCAGCGCAAGAGCCGGTACGGCAAGCCGTTCGTCGGGTGCAGCCGGTACCCGGACTGTGACTTCGCGGTGTGGAGCGTGCCGCTCCGCGACCCGTGCCCCCACTGCGGGGCGCCGCTGAAGCCGCCACCGCGGAACCGGAAACGGCCGATCGCGACCTGCGCCAACCCCGAGGACCCACACAAGATCGAGCTGGAGGACTTCGACCCGCCGCGCGTTGTGACGGTCCCGGCGGTCGACGGCGTCGAGGGACTCGACCCGGACCTGCCCGGCTACGAGGGGCCGACCTGGGAGGAGATCGCCCAAGCCGACGCTGCGGAGGCCGACGAAGCCGACGCGGAAGACGGACCCGGCGACACCGTCGGTGAGCGTGAGGCCGCCACCGCCTGACCTGCGAGCCTCCAGCACTACGATCGCGGCCGCCGTGCGACGACTGCCAGGAGAACGTGGCCACGGACCGACGCGACCGTCCCTCGGCCGGGGACGGTGGCGAGCAGCTGTTCGGCGGGCTCGGATGGTGGGAGCGTTCCGCCTACGTCGCCCTGCTCGCCGACGCCCGGTACAGGCGCTTCTTCTTCGCCAGCCTCACCTCCAGCCTGGGGGACTGGGTCGGGGTCCTGGCGATCCTGGCCCTGACCGAGACCGTCGTCGGCCGCGCGTCGCGGGCGGCGGCGTTCGCCCTGTCGGGCGTGATGGTCGCGCGGATCCTGCCGATGCTGGTCCTGGGGCCGGTGGCCGGCGTCTACGCCGACCGGTGGGACCGCAAGCGGACCCTGATCGCGACCGACGTCAGTCGCGGGCTGATCATGGCCGTGATCCCCTTCGCGCAGGACTTCTTCCAGCTGTTCGTCGCGTCGTTCGTGATCGAGCTGTTCTCGATGGTGTTCTCGCCGGCGAAGGAAGCGACGCTGCCCAACATCGTCCCGCGTGAACGGCTGGTGCAGGCCAACCAGCTCACGTTGATCGTCACCTACGGGACGCTGCCCCTGGGCGGGGTGTTGTTCGCCGCGTTCGTGCAACTGCGGGGTCTGTTGCCGGCGTGGGAGATCGTCGCGCAACGGCCGGAGTCGGTCGCGATCTGGGCGAACGCGCTGACCTTCCTGCTGTCGGCGTGGCTGTTCTTCGGGATGCGGTTCCCGCCCCAGGAAGCCCCCGCCGAGGCGACCGAGACGTCGCTGGGCACGCGCGCGGTCCGCGAGGTCAAGGAGGGTCTGCGTTTCGTCGCGACCCGGCCGAGGCTGCGTGCCCTGATCGTCGGCGTGATGGCTACGGCGTTCGCGGGTGGCCTGCTGTTCGCGCTGGCGAAGCTGTTCGTCAGCGTGATCGGGTCCGGTCAGTCCGGGTTCGGGCTGCTGGTCGCGGTGGTGGGCGCCGGGATGCTGGTCGGGTTGCTCGCGGCCGTGCCGCTGGACCGCCACTTCGGCAAGGACCGGCTCTTCGGGCCGGGGGTCGGGGTGGGCGGGGCGTTCGCGTTCGTGGTGGCCCTGATGCCCAACCTCGGCCTCGCGTCCGCGGCGGCGTTCGTCATGGGTGCTGGCACCGGCCTGGCGTTCGTGACCGGGTACACCCTGCTGCAGGAGAACGCCGGCGACGAGATCCGCGGCCGGGCGTTCGCGGTGTTCCACACCGGCGTCCGTCTGGCGCTGTTCCTGAGCCTGGTGGTCGGCCCGGCGGTGGTCGGGGTGCTCGGCCTGGAGAGGGTCGGCGGGTACGAGATCGGCGGGGTGCGGGTGACGATGGCCGTCGGCGGGCTGATCGCCGTGGCCGGTGCGGTGTGGGCCACCCGCGAGCTCGAGCGGCTGCACGACCGGTCGCGGCCACAACCGGCCACCGGCACCGGGACGGGGACGTTCGTGGTGTTCGAGGGCGGGGAAGGAGCCGGGAAGTCCACCCAGCTGCGCCTGCTCCGTGACGCGCTGGCCGACGCCGGGTACGACGTGGTGGTGACCCGCGAACCGGGGGGCACCGAGCTCGGTGAGGAGCTGCGCGACCTCGTGCTCGACCCCGACCGAGACGTCACCGACCGGACCGAGGCGCTGCTGTACGCCGCGGCGCGCGCCGAGCACGCCGCCGAGGTGATCCGCCCTGCGCTCGACGAGGGAGCGGTGGTGCTGTGCGACCGGTACGTGGACTCGTCGATCGTCTACCAGGGGGCGGTCCGTGGGCTGGGCGAGGACCGGATCGACGAGCTCAACCGGTGGGCCACGCAAGGCCTGGCCGCCGACCTGGTGGTGCTCCTGGACATCGACGCCGAACAGGGACTCGAGCGGGCCGACGGCTCCACACCCGACCGGCTCGAGCGCCAAGGTGTCGAGTTCCACCGGCGGGTCAACGAGGCGTTCCGGCGGCGGGCTGCGGCCGATGCGGACCGCTTCGTGGTGGTCGACGCGACCGGACCTGCCCAGCAGGTGCACCAACGCATCCGCGAGGTCGTCTTCGAGCTCCTGGGGCACGAGACGGAGACGCAAGCGTGAGCGAGGGTCTGTGGGGTGAGGTGATCGGCCAGCCGGCGGCGACCGCGGCACTGCGGGCAGCGGTCGCCAGCGGCTCGGTCGCGCACGCCTGGTTGCTGGTTGGCCCGCCCGACGTCGGCCAGCGCGAAGCGGTCGCTGCCCTGGCCGCCGACCTCAACTGCCTCCACGCCGACCCGTACGCGTGCGCGACCTGTGACATCTGCCGGCGGATCCGTCGCCGTGCTCACCCGGCGCTGCGCGACCTCGAGCCGGAGGGCGCCTTCCACGTGGTCGACGCCGTCCGCGAGGAGTGGATCCCCACGGCGACTAGCTCCCTGCTGGACGGGCGGATCAAGGTCCTGCGGGTGGTCGAGGCCGACCGCATGCACGACGCCACCCAGAACGCGTTCCTGAAGGTGCTCGAGGAGCCACCCCCCTCGGTGGTGTGGGTGCTGGAGGTGGCCGATGACGCACAGCTGCTGCGCACGATCGTCTCGCGCTGCCGCCGGCTGGACTTCGTCCAGTGGGGCCGCGACGACCTGGCCGCTCGCGCCGCCGACCTGGGGCTGGGTGAGCGCAGCGCAGACCTGGTCCGGGCGGCGATGGGGTCACGGGCACGGCTCGAGGAACTGCACGATCCTGAGGTGGCCGCGGCTCGCGACCGGCACCTCGGGGTGGTCGGGCGCCTCGCGGAAGAAGGGCCCGCCGCGGCGGTCCCGGCGGCGCGTGAGCTCACCGACTGGTCGAAGCGACGCGTCAGACACCAGCGCGACCGCAACGCCCGCGACCGCGACCGGTTGGAGGAGGCCTACGGCGGCGAGTGGCCCGCGGGAGCCAAGACCCGCCGCGAGCGCCGGGACCGGCGCCGGGAACGAGAAGCCGGCCAGGCGGCGTTGCGGACGGCGCTGGCGGATCTCGCCGCGTACCTGCGCGACCTGATCGCGGTCGCGGGCGGAGCCGACCCGGCGGACCTGATCAACCGCGACCACCGCGAGGCGCTCAACCGGGATGCGGCGCGTGTCCCGGTGGCTGTCGCGGTCGATGGCCTGCAGGCGGTGGCCGACTGCCTCCAGGCCCTCGAGCACAACGGCCAGCCCGACCTGCACGTCGAGCGGCTCCTGCTCCGCCTGGGCGTTCCGCTGCAGCGATCAACGTCGCAGCAGCTGGTGCGACGGGACTGACGCTCGCTGACGGGCAGGTGGCCGCGCGGTTCCGGGCGCCGGTACCCTCGGCGCCTCGACTCGCTGGAGTAGCTCAGCCGGTAGAGCAGCCGCCTCGTAAGCGGCAGGTCAGGGGTTCGAATCCCCTCTCCAGCTCCGAGCTCTCATCATCCGGGCGCTGGCCCTGCTCGGGTCACGGCCGCACAGGACCGCCGCGATGCCCGAACGTGACCGCGCCGACCCCCGGGGCGGCGACCTGCCCTGGGAGTCGCTGACGATCCCGACCCCGCGTGGCGACGTCCAGGCCCGCCTGCATCTCCCCGCCAGCGCCACCGCCGCCGCGGTCATGGTCGGGGGAGTCGGCGGCGGGTTCGACACGCCCGGCCGTGACCTGTACCCGCGGATCGCCCACCGTCTGGCCGCCAGTCGCGTCGGTGCGCTGAGGGTCCGCTTCCGCAACCCGAGGTCGCTCGAGGAGGCGACGGCCGACCTGGGGGTCGGCGTCGAGCAGCTCACCCGGCGGGGGATCGAGCGGGTGGCGCTGGTCGGCCACTCGTTCGGCGGAGCCGTCGTGGTCCGCGTGGCCGCCCGGACCGACGCTGTCGTCACGGTCGTCACGCTGGCGACCCAGAGCTACGGCGCCGAAGCTGTCTCCGGGCTCGGCGACCGCCCGTTGCTGCTGGTCCACGGAGCCAACGATCGGGTCCTGCCCGCCGGGGCGTCGCGGTCGCTCGCCGCCCGCGCCAGCGGGCCGGCCGATGTCCGGATCCTGCCCAGCGCCGGCCACGACCTGCTCGAGGCCCGCGACGAGGTGCTCACGCTCGTCTCCGACTGGCTGGTGGCCCACCTGGCGTCGCCGGCGACGCGGGCGTGACCCGGCCGCACGCTCGTGCTTCGAGTCACCACTCGGCGAGCAACTCATCGACGGCACCCGCGAGGACGTGCGGGTGATCCTCGGGGACGAAGTGCTTGGCGCCTTCGACCCGGTGCAGCTCGACGCCGAGGTCCCACGCGAACCGCTCCCCGTACCTCACCTTCTGGAACTGGTCCGCCGCACCCCAGACCACCCGTGCGGGGACGTCGAGCTCCCTGATGTGGTCCTGCACCGCCAGGGTGTCGCGGACGTCGAGCGACGTCACCTGTCGCGCGAGCGCCGCCGCCCCGTCGTGCTCCGAGTACGGACGCCAGTGCACCGCGAACGCGTCTCGGGCCAGCTGCAGGTCGTCGTGGCCGCGCACCATCAGCGTGGCCAGGACCGGCTGGACCGCCCGGGGATGCAGCCGCGCGAACACGTCGCTGACCGCCCGCAGGGCCTTGACGCTGGGGATGGGCCACGAGTCGTACCCCACGGCGTTGGTGAGCAGCAGGCCAGCGCACCGCTGGGGCTGGCGGATCGCCGCGATGTGGGCGACGCCCCCGCCCAGATCGTGGCCGACCAGGATGGCGCGCTCGATGGCGAGCTCATCGAGCCAGTCCAGGAGGTAGTCGCTCTGGCGCGCCACCGAGATGTCGCGATCGCGGCCGGCGGGGATGCTCGCGCCGTACCCGACCATCTCGAACGCCAGGCACCGCGCCCGGTCGAGCAGCGGGACGACGTGGCGCCACAGCGCCGGGCTGGTCGGGATGCCGTGGAGGAAGACGACCGGTGGACCCTGGCCACGCTCCTCCCAGCGGACGGGGACGCCGCCCACCGACGCTTGCCGAGACTCCATGACGTCGTACCGATCGCCGCTGACACCGACCACCATGGCAGGGTCGTTCGCTGACGCCGCGTCCGAGCGCCGGTCGAACGACGCGAACTCGCGGCCAGACAGCCGTGTGGGACCGTTCGCCCGCCGGGTGGCGCCGCGTGCCCGGCCGGCGACGTGGGGAACGCCGGTAGGGTCCCGCCGACCGACCGGGAGTGGCCGTGGAACCGGGAGGCTGGAAGCGTCGGTTGCTCCGCGCGCTGCCGTCGTTCGAAGAGGAGATGGCACTCCTGGGGGACCTGGTCCCACCCGGCGGGGTGTGCGTCGACGTCGGCGCCAGCTACGGGTTGTACGCGGTGGCGCTTGGGCGCCTCGTGGGCCGAGCGGGATGCGTGCACGCCTTCGAACCTCGACCCCCTTCGCGGCGGGTGCTGCGGGTGGTGACGTCGCTGCTGGCCCCCGGCAACGTGCGGATCCATGCCGTGGCGCTCAGCGACCGCGACGGGAACGACGTCCTCGTCACCCCACAACGGCGTTGGCTGCTCCCTGTGCCCGGCCGCACGTTCCTCCGGAGCAACCTGGATCGGTCCCGCGGGAGCGCGCACTACTACGCGGGCTGGGACGGCGAGTTCGGGGGTGCGACCGAGCGGCGGGTCGCCGTCTGCCGGCTCGACGGGATCGTCGACGGGCGCGAGCCGGTCGGGTTCGTGAAGATCGATGTGGAAGGTGCGGAGCTGCGCGTCCTGCGCGGTGCAGCGGCGACGATCGCACGGGACCGGCCGCCCGTCCTGTGCGAGATCGAAGCCCGCCACACCGCCAAGTACGGCCGGGATCCGGACGAGGTCCACGGATGGTTCGCTCAGCGCGGTTACACGATGCACAGGCTGACGCCTGTTGGTCTGCAGCGCTGCGAGCGGGTCACGGCCGAGGCGAACAACTACCTGTTCGTCCCCAGCGATCGATCCACCGGCTGAGCCGCGGACGTCCAGTTGTCCGATTCGGGCTACTGGCAGGAAACGGCGCCGGCCGTGGCGAAACCTACGTCGGCGAGCTTCACTGTCGGCGGAGGGATGACGTGGCGAACGCTCAGCACGATGAACGGCGGGGACGACCGGTCCCGCCCACCACGCCGCCGTCCCAGATCGCCGTCGCACGGCTCCACCACGCCCTGGACGACGCGCTACGCAGCTTCCACGACGAGCTGAGCGAGGATCTGCTCACCACCCTCCTGCTCCGCGACGCTGGGAAGGTCGATGAGGCTCGCCGCGTGTTGCAGCGCCGCCGCGCCCGGCTGCGTGAGCTCGAGGAGGCACTGACCGCCGCGGTCGCCGCCGCGGTCGTCGAACGCGAGACCGAGTGCATCCTGGCTGCGGCGGCCCGCGACACCCGCCCTCGTCCGTCGCGGATCCCTGCACCGCTGCGGACGCTCGCCACCGCGGTGACCGTCCTGGCCGCCCTCGCCGTGGCGCTGGTCACCCCGCCTGAGCGGATGGTGGCCCCCGAGCTCGTCGCCGGCCACGGCGATGGGTCACGCACGGCAGCGGCGCCTGCGGGCCAGCCAGCGGTCGAAGCGCCGTCTGCGGATCCCGCGGCCGAGACGCCAGCGGGGTCGAGCCCGCCGGCGGCCGACCAGAGCGCCGACGAGGCGGCTCAGACCACAGACGATCCGCTCGATGTCCTGCGGCGATCGGGCCCGTCCGGGTCACTGCTGGCTCGCATGACCGAGGATCCCCGCAACGCCCCGCTCGCGCACCTCCTCGGGGTCGACCGGATCGTCACGGAGCTCGACACCCACACCGACGGTCCGACGCAGATCGCAGAGGACCCCGCTGAACCGCCCGCGCCTCCGGCCCTCGACGCCGACGGACCCGAGACGGGGACGGAGCTCGACGAGGACGCCGAGTACGTCCCGGCCGTCCCGCCGCCGCCTCGGACGGGGGCGCCGCCGCCGACGGGCGAGGACGCTGGCGGTCGGGCGCCCGACGGCCACGAGGATCGCCCGTAGCTGCAGGCGTCCGTGCTAGGCCACGTCGTCTAACGGGTTCCGTCTCGACCCTCTCGCGCGGCTTCGCACAGACCCCTTCGGGCGTTGGTCCGACGACGTGAACGCGCCCCTCGTCAGCCGGACGCCGGACTGAATCGGACATTCTGGCTCAAGGCGCCGGCCCAGCCTGCCGACAACCACCCAGCGTGACACCAAGCGTGACACCAAGCGTGACACCCCGTCACGCTCCGTCTTGCTGGGACATGGGTCGTTGCGGGAGGCAGTGGCGATGGGGACGTTGACCTACCCCCAAGCGCGGGTGGTCGTCCTCGGGTTCGGTGCGGCGCTGATCTGCGGCGTCGCGATCGCGTCGTTCTACCGCGGCGCGGACGTCGTCGAGGTCGGGGCGACGGTCCTGTTCCTGCCGGTGCTGGCCGGCCTGGTGCTAGGTCGCGTCGCGGGAGGCGTCGCAGCGGCTGTTGCCGTCTCCGTGTTGTACGTCGCGGTGCGTTTGTCCACGCTCGGTGGCCTGCCGGCGGCCGACTTCTTGGCGCCCGTGTCGGTGCGCGTGCTGCTGTACGCCGGGTTCGGTGTCTTCGGTGGCTGGGCCAACGACGTGCTCGCCCAGGGCCTGCGCAAGCTCGAGCTGTACGACGAGGTCGACGACGACACGGGGGTCGGCAACGCTCGGGCGCTGACGTCGGTGCTCGACCGTGAGCTCGAGCGTGCCGCCCGCTACGGGTCGGTCTTCTCGCTGGTCGTCGTCCACCTCGAGGACGCCGCGTTCGCCCCCGTCGATGGGCGGCGGGCAGCCCGCGCCCTGCGCCGGACCTGCCAGTCCTTGGAGCGCAGCGTCCGCACCACCGACCTGATCAACCGCGTCGCGTTCCCGTCCCGGGAGGACGTCGTCGTGGTGCTGCCCGAGACCGGACGGGCCGGCGTTGCGTTGCTGGCCGAGCGCGCCGTCGCGAGCGTGCGCCAGCTGCTGGCCGATCACCGCCTGACCGTCTCGCACGACACCGTCCACGCGGAGGTCCTGACCGTCCCTGGAGATGAGCAAGCCGTCCGCAGCTACCAAGCGGCGACCGCCGCCGTCCTCGGCCGTGAGGTCGTCACCGTCAACGGAGCAACCCCGTGAAACCACGTCTGTTCACAGGCCGCACCGGCGGCATCGCATCGATCCGGCGGGTCGCCCGCCCGTTCGCCTTCCTGCTGCTGCTGACCAGTGTGGTGGCGTGGTCCGAACTGTCGGCAGCGCTGGCGACCGAGTTCCACTCCGCTCAAGAAGCCGAGTTCGGTCGCCTGCTCAACGCGGAACGGTCCGGGCGAGGTCTTCCGAGCCTGTCCCACTCCGACGCGCTACGGACGGTGGCGCGGCGACACAGCCAGCGGATGATGGCCGAGGGTCGGATCTTCCACAACCAACGGCTCCAGCAGGACGTCGAAGCGGTCTTCCCCAACTGGGCGGAGATCGGTGAGAACGTCGGCGTGGGCCCGACCGTCCCCGCCGTGCACCTGGCCCTGATGGAGTCACCGACCCACCGCGCGAACATCTTGAGCCGCAACTACGCCCACATCGGCGTCGGCGTCGTGACGGGTGCGGACCGCCTGTTCGCCACACAGAACTTCCTGCGGCTCGAGCCGGGCGCGGCACCGCCGCAGGCCGCCCAGTTCCGCCTCGCCGGCCCCAACCGGGTCGCGACCGCCCGGGCGATCGCCGACTTCGGCGTCACGCCAGGGACAGCGCGCGGGGCGGTGGTCGCACCCTCCGGCGACTTCCGCGGCGCCCTGGCCGGCGCCGCCCTAGCGGGGGCGCTCGGTGGGCCGACGGTGCTGTCGAGCACCGACACGCTGGACGGCGATGCACGCGGGGCGTTGGAGCGGGCGCTCGGGCCGGCACGCTCCGGGAAGACGGTGTACCTGGTCGGTGCCTTCAGTCCGGCGGTGCGTGACGCGGTCGCGAGCCTCGGCGTGCAGGCGGTCGTCCTCGGTGGTGGTGACCACGTCGCCAGCGCCGCGGCTGTCGCCCGGGCGCTGCCCACCCGGCCATCCACGGCGCTCGTCACCACGGTCACCGACTACCCCGACGCGCTCGCCGTGTCCGCCGTCTCGGCCGTGACCGGCTGGCCCGTGCTGTACACCGATCCCTCCCAACTGTCGCAGGGCACCGCAGGCGTCCTCCAGGAGCTGGGGATCCGGCGGACCCTGGTGATCGGAGGTCCCAGGGCGGTCTCGGAGGCGGTCGCCAGCCAGCTGGCCAACGTCGGCGCCCCGCCGGCGGGGCGGCTGGCGGGCCCATCCCGACTGGAGACCGCCGTCGCTGTCGCCGACTTCGCCCTCTCCAACGGTCTGACACCCGGCCACGTCCAGGTGGCGACCGCCTACAACTACCCCGACGCGCTGGCCGGCGGGGCGCTGGCCGGCGTGCTCCGCTCGCCGGTGGTGCTCACCACCGGCGACCGGCTGCACCCCACACCGGCCGCGTGGCTGCGCACACACCGATCGCGGGTCGAGGCCGTGTACGTCCTGGGTGGCGCTGCGGCGGTGTCGACCGCGGTCGAGGCCGGCCTGGCCGACGTACTGCGCTAGGCGGTTGCGGCCGCGCTGGCGGCTCGCGTCACGCGGCGAGACGATGCCGCGGAGCGCCGGCAGGTGCCGCGCGGGGCGCTGGTAGGCTCCGGCGGCGCCACCGCCCAGGGAGGTCGCCTCACCGATGTCCACCGCGCTGCGTCGCCCGGCGCCTGCGGTGGTGCTCGCAGGGCTGTTGGCGATCACCGCGGTGGCCGCTGCTGCCACTCCAGCCCACGCGGCCGTGGAGGGGCGTGAGGTCCTCGCCGTAGAGGGCGGGGGAGGCGGCCAGACCGGAGGAGGCGGCCAGACCGGAGGAGGCGCAGGCGGCGGCGAGACCACCGGCGGGGACACCACCGGCGGTGGTGGACCAACCACCGAGGAAGGCCAGCTCCCCGGTCCCGACCCCAACCCGGAGAACAGCTTCGCGCCCACCGAGTTCAAGCCGTCGTGGACCTTGTGGATGGGGGTCCTCCTCACGGTCGTCACTGTGCTGATGCTCGCAGCGCTCGGCTTCATCTACGTCACGATGGTCCGCAACCGACAGCCGGAGGGGCGCTGACCTCGTGCCGGACCCGGCGACCGACGGCCCAGCGCGACTGATCGACGAGGCGATCTCGCTCCGGATCGCCGCGGTCGTGGCCACACCCGGACGTCGCGACCCTGCGGCCGCCGCGCGGCTGCGCTCCGCGATCGCTCGCGACACGGCGGTGGCCGACGCCGCGGCCCGCGCCTGGACCGGGCTCGGCCGCGACCTGTCGCCCACCCGGGTGCGAGTGGTGAGCCGCATGGGGTGGGTGCAGGCCAACCTGATCGGTCTCCGCGGAGCCCTGGAACCGCTCGCCGAGCGTCTCCAGCGCACGGCAACCGGCCGGTGGGTCGGGAGCCAGATCCTCGGCGTGCAGCTGGGCGCGCTGCTGGGCCTGCTGTCCACCAAGGTGCTCGGCCAGTACATCCTGCCTCTGGGCGGTCCCGGACAGGCGCAGCTGGTGCTGGTCGGGCCGAACGTCTTGGAGCTGTCCGAGCGGTACGGCGCGGTCGCCGACGACGTGCGTCGCACGGTCCTGCTGCACGAGCTGGCCCACCGCCTCCAGTTCGACGGGGTGCCGTGGCTCGGCGACCACCTGCGCGGCCTGTTGGACCGCTACCTGTCGGCCACCCGGCTGGACCCATCGGCGGTCCTGGACATCGTCGGGCGACTGCCGGACGTCGTGCGGGCGCTCCGCGACGACGCGACGCTCACGCCCCTGCTGCAACTGGTCCTGACCGACGAGCAGCGCGCCGTGGTCGTGGAGGCGCAGGCGCTGATGAGCCTGCTGGAGGGCCACGGCAACGCCACGATGTACGAAGCGGCCGACGACCTGGTGATGGACCCCGACCGGGTGCGCCAGGCGCTGGAGCGACGCCGCCGGGATCTCGGCACCCGGCTGATCACGGCGGTGACGGGACTGGAGATGAAGCGCCGCCAGTACCTCGACGGCGAGTCGTTCGTCCGCACGGTCGTCGATCGGGTCGGGACGGCGGGGCTCAACCGCGCCTTCGACGGGCCGGATGCGCTGCCGTCAGCGGCGGAGATCGCCGACCCCGACGCGTGGCTGACGCGTGTCCACGGCGGGGCGTCACCGCGCAACTGATCGCCCGGACCTCGACGCCAACGAGCGGGCCGTCTCCAAGTACCGTCGGCGGCGTGACCCCATCCCCACGCGCCCCCCGCGGCCGGCGGGTCGCGCCCGGCCCGCTCCGTGCCGGCCTGCAGCGCCAAGAGCTGGTGGAGGAGGTGACCCGCGCCCTGGCACCCCTGGAGGCGGGCGCCGCGGCGCTCGTGGCGGTGTCCGGTGGCCCCGACTCGACCGCGCTGGTGGCGCTCGCCCAAGAAACGCGGCCAGACGTCGCTCTCACGCTCGGTCACATCCGCCACGGCCTGCGCGACGACCGCGCCGACGTCGCCGCCGTCCACGCACTGTCCGCCGCGCTCGGGCTCCCCCTGCGGGTCTCGGAGGTCACGGTCCGTCGTGGGGGCCACGGTTTGGAGGCCGCCGCCCGCGTCGCCCGGTACGCGGCGTTGGCCCGGCTGGGCGCTGCGGTGGTCGCCGACCGGGATGGCCCGTGTTGGTTGCTCGTGGGCCACACCGCCGACGACCAGGCCGAGACGCTGCTGCTGCGCCTGGCCCGCGGCACCGGCTTGACCGGCCTGGGGGGCATGGCGCCGGTGCGCGGCCGCGTCGTCCGCCCGCTGCTCCGCGTCCGACGCAGCGACGTCCGGCGGTTCGTGGCATTGGAGGGTCTGCACGCGGTCGAGGATCCCACCAACCTCGATCTGGACGTTCGCCGTGTCCGGGTCCGTCACCACGTCGTGCCGGGCCTGCAGGCGGTGGCCTCCGACCCGATCGGCGCTCTGGCACGGCTGGCCGACCTGGCCCGCGACGACGCCTGCTACCTCGAATCGGAAGCCGCGCGGGTCGCTGCCGCGGTCGTCCGCCCCTACGGGCCTGCCCGGGCGGTGCCCACCGACGACCTGGTGGGCCTCGACCCGGCGATCGGCGGGCGCGTCGTGCGCCGCCTGCTGGGTGAGGTCCGCGCGAGCGACGTCCCGGTGACCGCTGCCCACGTCGCCGCCGTCCTGGACCTCGATGGGGGTTCGGCCGTGGACGTTCCCGGTGCCACCGTCACGCGCGGCGGTGGCTGGATCGCAGCCGTCCCTGCCGACGTGGCCCCACCATCACCGGTCGACCTGGAGATCCCTGGTACCGCGACCTGGCCCTGCGCGGGACTGCTGCTCCGCGCCACCGTGGCGGGGACCGGCCCCGGTGGTCAGCTGCCCCTCGCTCTGGATGTGCCGTGGAGGCCCCCGTCGCGCGACGTCGCACCGTCGGCGATCCCACCCGGCGGCGACCCCGCGCTCGCGCACCTGGTGCTGCCGGCCGCGGTCACCGACCGCGCGCTGATCGTCCGCGGTCGTCGACCCGGCGACCGGGTCACGACCGCTGCGGGGACCCGCAAGCTCCAGGACCTGTTGGTCGATGCCGGCGTCCCCCGCGCGGTGCGCGACCTCCTGCCGGTGGTGGTCGCAGGCGACGGGACGATCCTGTGGGTGCCCGGCGTGGTCGCCGACGCGGCGGCCGCGGCCGCCGGCCGCGAAGCCCCGGCCGTCGAGCTGGCGGTGGAGGTCTGAGGAACCGGGTGTAGCCTTGTCGACCATGCCCCGGGAGTCGCTGGCCGACGTGCTCGCCCGCACGGAGTTCGATCTCTCCGCCGACCTGGCCGCCGACCTCGACGAGGTGCTGATCACCGGCGAGGCGATCCGCGACAAGCTCGGCGAGCTCGCCGCGGAGATCGACCGGGACTACGCCGGTCGGGACGTCCTCCTGGTCGGCATCCTCAAGGGGGCGTTCGTCCTGATCGCCGACCTGGCCCGGCATCTGAGCGTCCCGGTCAGCATCGATTTCATGGCGGTCTCGTCGTACGGGGCGTCGACCCGGACCTCCGGGGTGGTGCGGATCCTCAAGGACCTCGACATCGACATCGAGGGTCGCCACGTCCTGCTCGTGGAGGACATCGTGGACTCCGGGCTGACTCTCAACTACCTGCTGCGCAACCTGCGGTCACGCCAGCCCGCCAGCCTGGAGGTGCTCGCGCTGCTGACCAAGCCGGGCCAGCGTCGGATCGACCTCCCGATTCGCTACCGCGGCTTCGAGGTCCCCGATGTGTTCGTCGTCGGGTACGGGCTGGACTACGAGGAGCGGTTCCGCAACCTGCCGTTCGTGGCGACGTTGCGGTCGGAGTGAAACGGCTGACTCTCACCGACGGTGTCGCCACCGTCTGAACGCCGCGTCGGCGTCTGGACGCCGCCACGCCCCCCGCCGGCCCGGCATGCCGGTGGTAGCATCGCCATCCCGCGGGGGCGTCCGCGAAGTCCGCGGGTGGACATCCGCACGGGGACTCGAGCTCGAGGCGCACGGGTGTCCGCCGCGGACGCGAGTGAGGGAACTCTTTGACGATGCAGCGCCTGTTCCGCGGTCCGTTCCTGTGGATCCTGGTCGTGCTGATCGCCCTGTGGGCGACGGTCAGCATCGTCCAGCGATCGGCCGGGCCGCAGGAGATCCCCTTCTCCGCCTGGAGCCAGGCGGTCGAGCAGGGCCGTGTCCAGTCGGTCGAGGTCAGGTCGCAGGCTCGTGAGCTCACCGGGAAGCTGACGGAGGCCGGCGGCGGCGGCGAGTTCCACTACCGCACCCACTTCGATCCCGACATCCACGCCGAACAGATCCGCGACCTGGCGCGCGAGCACAACGTCGAAGAGGTCACGGTCGACCCGCAGCAGACCTCGGCGGTCGTGAACTTCCTGTTCTCGATCGTGCCGTTCGTGTTCATCTTCCTGCTGTTCTTCTTCCTGATGCAGCAGATGCAGGGCGGCGGTGGCCGGGTGATGCAGTTCGGGAAGGCCAAAGCCCGGACCGTGTCCAAGGACCAGCCCAAGGTCACCTTCGCTGACGTGGCCGGCGCCGACGAGGCGGTCGAGGAGCTGCGGGAGATCAAGGAGTTCCTCGAGAACCCGCAGAAGTTCCAGGCGATCGGTGCCAAGATCCCCAAGGGCGTCCTGCTGTACGGCCCGCCGGGGACGGGCAAGACCCTGCTCGCGCGTGCCGTCGCCGGCGAGGCGGGCGTCCCGTTCTTCTCGATCTCCGGCTCGGACTTCGTCGAGATGTTCGTCGGGGTGGGTGCGGCGCGGGTGCGTGACCTGTTCGAGCAGGCGAAGGCCAACGCGCCGGCCATCATCTTCATGGACGAGATCGACGCGGTCGGCCGCCACCGTGGTGCCGGCCTGGGCGGAGGCCACGACGAGCGCGAGCAGACCCTCAACCAGCTCCTGGTCGAGATGGATGGCTTCGATCCGCGCGCCGGCGTGATCCTGATCGCTGCGACCAACCGGCCCGACATCCTCGACCCGGCGTTGCTGCGTCCCGGCCGCTTCGACCGCCAGATCGTCGTCGACCGCCCCGACCTCCTCGGCCGCAAGGCGATCCTGAAGGTGCACACCCGCGGCAAGCCGCTCGCCGACGACGTCGATGTGGATGTCCTGGCCCGCCAGACGCCCGGCTTCACCGGGGCCGACCTCGCCAACCTCGTCAACGAGGCCGCCCTCCTCGCTGCCCGGTTCGGGAAGCAGGAGGTCGCGATGGGCGAGCTCGAGGAGTCCATCGAGCGGGTCGTGGCCGGCCCCGAGCGCCGCACCCGGTTGATGAGCGACGACGAGAAGCGCATCGTCGCCTACCACGAAGCCGGCCACGCGATCGTGGGGCACGCGCTGCCCAACGCCGACCCCGTCCACAAGATCTCGATCATCCCGCGGGGACGGGCACTGGGCTTCACGATGCAGCTGCCGACTGAGGACCGCTACCTGATCGCCCGCGCGGCGCTGATCGACCGCCTCGCGGTCATGCTCGGCGGACGTGTCGCTGAGGAGCTCAAGATCGGCGACGTCACCACGGGGGCTGGCGACGACCTGCAGCGCGCCACCGCCACAGCCCGAGAGATGGTCACCCAGTACGGGATGAGCGAGCGGCTCGGGCCGGTCGTGCTCGGCGAGAAGGACCACCAGCCGTTCCTCGGTCGCGACCTCGGTGGCCACCAGAACTACTCCGGGGAGGTCGCCTACGAGATCGACCAGGAGGTCCGTCACCTGATCGACGAGGCGCACGACGAGGCCCTGGAGATCCTGGTCGAGAACGCCGCCGTGCTCGAGAACACCGCCGAGCGGCTCCTGGAGGTCGAGACCATCGACAAGGCGGCGCTCGAGGACGTCTTCGCGCCGATCAAGAAGCGGGCGAGTCGTGCTGTCACCGCCCCCCAGGCCGCCAACGCCGCGGCGGTCCTGCAGGCGCTGCGGCGCCTCGACGGCGACGGCGCCACGACCGGGAACGGGTCGCCGTCGGCCGGGCGGACCCGCCCGCCCACGGCGCATCGGGGCGGTGGCGGGGGCTCCTGACGACGAGGTGCCCCAAGTAACGAGCTGCCCCAGGTAACGAGCTGTGCCAAGTAACGAGCTGCCAAGTATGGTCGTCCGATGGAGGTGGCGTGTGGATGAGCACGGCGCCGTGGACGTCGCCGCGCGCGACCAGGCCGGGCACGCGACCGACGGGGAGCGACCCACGTCGTTCGATCACGCCAAGATCGAGCAGGCCGTCCGGCTGATCCTGGAGGCGATCGGTGAGGACGTGGACCGCGAGGGCCTGGTCGACACCCCCAGCCGGGTCGCCCGCGGACTCCACGAGCTGTGTGCGGGGCTCCGCAGCGACCCCAAGGACGTCCTGACCGTCGTGTTCGAGGAGGGACACGACGAGATGGTGATGGTGCGTGACATCCCCCTCTACAGCTTCTGTGAGCACCACCTGCTGCCGTTCCTGGGTCGCGCTCACGTGGCGTACATCCCCAACGTCAAGGGGCAGATCACCGGCGTGTCCAAGATCGTCCGACTGGTCGACACGGTGGCCAAGCGCCCCAACCTCCAGGAACGGCTGACCACGATGGTCGCGGACACCCTCGACGAGGTGCTCGACCCGCGGGGTGTCCTGGTCGTGGTCGAGGCGCGACACCTGTGCATGGAGATGCGCGGCGTGCGCAAGCCCGGCGCCGAACTGGTCACCAGCGCCGTCCTCGGCTCCTTCCGCGATGACCTGCGGACGCGGGCCGAGGCGATGAGCTTCATCTCCGCGCGGTGACGGCCGCAAGCGGCGACGGCGCGCCGGTCAGGCCGCTGGTGCGGGTCCGTGATGCCGCTCTCACACCCGACGGCGGGCCGATCCGCGTCACCGTCAGCCGGCTCGCGTCCCCGGAGGCGGTCGCCGATGCCTTGGCCCCGGCCGGTGCGCGCACCACTGTGGCACACGGGCGGTTGACCACCGTCACGACCACGTCCCGCCTGGTCGACGCGGTCGGGCGGGCACTCGGCCGGCCGGCCGCCGACGCGCTCGACACGGCCCTGACCGCGGCGGTCGCAGCCTGGCACGGCCCGCCGCCAGACCTGCAGACACCCGCCGGCGTGGTGACGTGCAGCCGCCGACCGGTCGTGGTCGGCGTCGTCAACGTCACCCCCGATTCGTTCTTCGACGGGGGTCGCTACTACGCCCCGCCGACCCACCCTGGCCCGGCGATCGACCACGGGCGGGCGCTGATCGACGCCGGCGCCGACCTGGTGGACGTCGGGGGCCAGTCGACCCGTCCCGGCTCCGAACCCGTCTCCGAAGACGTCGAACTCGATCGGGTGGTGCCGGTTGTTGAGGCGCTGGCAGACGGCGGCGCCGTGGTGTCGGTCGACACGACCAAAGCGGCGGTGGCCAGAGCAGCGGTCGGTGCGGGCGCCGCCGTGGTCAACGACGTGTCGGCCGGGGCGTTCGACGACGAGCTGCTGCCGACGGTCGCCGAGCTGCGTGTGCCGTACGTGCTGATGCACATGCAGGGCACACCCCGCACCATGCAACGCGAGCCGACGTACACTGACGTGGTCGCCGAGGTCTTCGAGTTCCTCGCCGAGGGTCTCGAGCGGTCCGCCACCGCGGGGATCGAGCCGACATCGGTCGTGGTCGATCCCGGGATCGGGTTCGGCAAGACGGTGGCGGACAACCTGGAGCTGCTCCGCGACGTCCGCGAGCTGACGTGTCTGGGGCGTCCCGTGATGGTGGGCACGTCGCGGAAGTCGTTCCTCGGGCGGATCACCGGCGGGCTGGCCGCCGACGCGCGGCTGGAGGCGTCGATCGTGACCGCGGCGCTGGCGGTGGCGCGTGGGGCGTCGATCGTCCGCGTTCACGACGTCACCGAGACCGTCCGGGCGCTGCGCGCGGTGCACGCGGTGGCGACGGGGCGGTGGTCGTAGGGGCCTGAGCTCCCGCTGTCGCAACGCACGGTCGCCGCCACACCTACCATGCCGCTCGATGGACCGGATCACCCTCCACGGGATCGAGGTGTGGGCCCACCACGGCGTCCGGCCCGACGAGCGCCGACTCGGGCAGCCGTTCGTGGTGGACGTCACCGTGGACCTGGATCTGTCAGCGGCGGCGGCGAGCGACGACCTGTCCGACACGATCGATTACGCCACCGTCGCCAGCGACGTCGCGGCGGCCGCGGCCGGTGGTCCCTATCACCTGCTGGAGTCGGTCGCGGGCCGGATCCTCGACGCGGTCCTGGGTCACCGGCGGGTCGCGGCGGCCGAGGTCACCGTCAACAAGCCGCGGGCTCCGTTGCCGGTCCCAGCCGCCGGGGTCAGCGTCACGCTGCGCCGCACGCGGGAGCCGTGAGTTGCGACGGTGGTGGCCGTGGCGGCGGACGCGGACGGCTTTCCTGAGCCTGGGCAGCAACCTCGGGGACCGGCTGGCGACGTTGCGAGCGGCTCTGGAAGACCTCGACCGCCACGACGACGTCGACCTCGAGACGGTCTCGGCGGTGTACGAGACCGAGCCGGTCAGACCCGAGGGCGCCGCCGAGGACGACCCGCGCTACCTCAACCTGGTCGCCGTGGTCACCACCACGCTCCCGCCGCGCGACCTGCTCGACCTCGCCCACCGGGTCGAGGCCGCCCACGGCCGGGACCGGGAACGCGAGGAGCGGTGGGGCCCGCGCACCCTCGACATCGACCTGTTGCTGTACGACCACGAGGTGATCGACGATGCCAGCGTCACGGTGCCGCATCCGCAGCTCACCGAGCGGGCGTTCGTCCTGGTCCCGCTGGCCGAGGTGCTGCCCGCCGGCGCGACCCTCCCCGACGGGACGACCGTGGCCGGCCACCTGGCGCGCCTCGCCCCGATCACCGGTGTGCAGCTGTACGTGCGGCTCACCGAGGGTCCGGGCACGACCGACGACCCGCTCAACCGACGCCCCCCGGGCCCGCCCGGGGGACCCCCGCGCCTGTCGGAGCGCCACGGCGGACCGGGCATGCGCCGACACCGTGACCCGGGCGCGCCGTGAGCGACGCTCCGCAGGAGCGGCGCGAGAGGAGCGGTCTTAGGTCTCCTAAGACCGCGACGGAGGTGGACCCGTGAGCGACGCTCCGCCAACCGGAGAGGGTCTTAGGTCGCCTAAGACCGAGCCGGTACGGATCCAGGAGCGGCGCGAGAGGAGCGGTCTTCGGTCTCCTTAAGACCGCGACGGAGGTGTCCCCGTGAACGACCGTGCCCTGCCCCGCGGCACCGTCGCGGTGGTGGGCCCCGGCCGGGTCGGGACGGTGCTCGTTGCGGCGCTCCGCCACGCCGGTCACCGCATCACCGCTGCGGCTGGTGGGAGCGAGGAGTCACGGCGACGCTTCGCAACGCGCTTCCCTGCGGCGGGCACCGGCGTCGACCCGACGGTGGCGGCCGGGGCGGACCTCATCGTGGTCGCCACCCCCGACGATGCCGTCGCGGACGTGGTCGCGGCGCTGGCCGGCCCAGCAGACGCCCTCGGCGAGGGTCAACGCGTCGTGCACGTCGCCGGATCTTTGGGGCTGTCGCCGCTCCGCCCCGCCCGCCTGGCCGGCGCTCGCGTGGCGGCCTGCCATCCCGCCCAGACCATCCCCAGCGCGGACGCCGACCCGGCCGTCCTGCAC
>JALYHG010000047.1 GCA_030776725.1 Actinomycetota bacterium | reverse complement strand
ACGCTGCGCAACGTCGCCACCGCGACCGCGACCGGCGTCGTTCCGGTGACCGGGACGGTCTCCCACCCCGTCGCGGCGGTGCCCGGCGGTGAGCCGCAGCTGAGCCTGGCCAAGACCGCCAGCGTCCCGGCTGCCGCGCCCGGCGACACGGTCACGTTCACGGTCACCGTCGCCAACCTGGGGGCGGCCACCGCCCGGCAGGTGGTCCTGACCGACCCCACGCCGACAGGTCTGGAGTACGTCCCGGCCAGCACGTCCCGCGACGGGGCGGCGGTGGCCGACGTCGCCGAGGGTGGCAACCCCCTGGCGGATGGACTCGCCCTGGGCGACCTCGCCCCCGGCCAGGTCGTGGTCGTGCAGCAGGCGCTGCGGGTCGCCTCAGCCGCGCCCGGCGCGGCCGTCATCAACCTCGCCACGATCACCACCGCGGACGCCGACCAGCCGGCCAGCACCGCAGTGACGCTCCCGATCACGGCATCCGGCGCCCCGCCGGCCGGGCAGCTCCCCGCAACCGGGGCCCGTGACAATCCCCGCGAGACGCTGGTGATCGCGCTGTGCCTGTTGACCATCGGCGTCGCGATGATCGAGATCTCGAGCTGGCCGGCGCTGCGGCCCTGACGATCGCGAGACCGGCGGGCGGATGAGCCGTCACCATCCCCGCCCTCGCGTCGGCGCGTGGATCCGCGCGGCGATGGTCCTGATCCGGGCCCTCGGCCCGCGCCGGCCGGTGGGGACGGCGGTGACCCGTCACGACCTCGTGCTGGCTCCCGGGCCCCCCGACGTCACCGGTCACCTGTGGATCCCCCCCGGCGCTCCGGCCCCCGCGATCGTCCTGGCCGCGGGTGTCACTCCCCGGGGCCCCGACGATCCGCGGGTGGTCCGTTTGGCCGACGCGCTGACCCGCTCCGGCCGGGTGGTGTTCGTCCCCGCGATGGAGTTGCCGCGCCAGCGCATCGCCGACGCTGACGTCGAGCGACTCGTGCGGGCGGTGCTGGCCCTCCACGCCAACCCGGCGGTGCGAGGCGGTGTGACGCTGCTCGGCTTCTCGTTCGGCGGGTCGTTCGCGCTCCTGGCCGCAGCCGATCCCCGTCTGCGCGACCGCGTGAACCTGGTGGCGACCTTCGGCGCGTACGGCGACCTCGCCGGACTCATCCAGGCGGCCACCACCGGGGTCAGCACGGTCGGCGGCCACGCCCGCCCGTGGTCGGGCCACGAGCGCGCCGCCGCCGTCCTGAAGGCCCGCCTCGATGGAACGATCAGCGCCTACCTCGGCGGGGCGTCCCCGGATCACCACGCTGCCCTCCGGGCCCTCCTGGACAACGACGACCCGGACGCGGTGGCGGACTTGATCGCGTGCCTGCCGGCCCCGTTCCCCGCTCTGGTCGAGCGGCTGTCGCCGGTGCGCGTCGCCGGACACGTCCACGCACCGATCATCTTGGCACACGCGGTCGATGATCCGACGATCCCGCCCGCTGAGCTAGCCCGCCTGCAGCAGGCGTTCCCCGACGCCCGCACCCACCAGGTACGGCTGTTCACCCACGTCGACTTCGCCCCGACGCTCCGGCAGCTGCGCCAAGCCATCGCCGATCTCCGCGAGAGCTGGCGCTTCGCGGCAACGGTCCTGGCCGCCGGCGACGCCGCAGACGGCGTGCGCTCAACTGGCGCTTAGGACCAGAAGGCGGCGAGGACGTCGTTCACCGCCTGCGGTCGCTCGATCGGAGGCAGGTGCGCGGCCCCGTCGACGACCTCCAGACGTGCGCCGACCCGCTCCGCCAGCGGCCGCATCGTGTCCGGCCCAGTGAGGCTGTCCTCGCTCCCGGAGATGGCGACGATCGGCTGCTTGAGCTGCTCCACGACGTGGGTACGGTCGGGACGCTCACGCATCCCACGCTGGGCCGCGACGATCGTCTCCACGCGTGTGCCCTCGATCATGGTGCGTAGCCGTGCGCGGGGTGTGACGTCGGCGTCCGCGGCCAGCAGGGTCCCGAGCATCCCGTCGGCGAACGCGCCCCGCCCCTCGGCGACCACCGACTCGATCGCCTCGTCGCGGCGGGCACGGCCCTGTTCATCGTCGGCCTCCGTGCGTGTGGAGATCAGCGCCAACGACCGGACCACCTCCGGGTGGCGTTCGCACAGTGCGAAGGTCACGTAGCCGCCCATGCTCAGCACCACCACGTCAGCACGGCCGTCGCCGTCGTCGAGTTCGGCCACGAGCGCAGCGAGGTCGTCGGCGTGGCGCTCCATGGTCAGCACCGTCGCCGACGTCGGGTCGGAAGCGCCGAAGCCGCGCAGGTCGGGGGCGACGCAGCGGCGGAGCGACGCCAGTCCCTCCAGCTGATCGAGCCACAACGTCGAGTCCATCGGGAAGCCGTGGATCAGCAACGCCAGCGGCCCCTGCCCGGCGCTGCGGTAGTGCAGCCGGGTCCCTTCGATGGCGATGTACGGCACAGCCTGACCTCCCCCACCCATCCTGCCAGAGCGGCGCCGCGGTCGTGCAGCCCCGCGTGAGCGGCCCGCTTCTGGGGGGGGAACCACGGCCGACCTCTCCGCGCGCCCTCGATGACAGGTTGTGCGCTTGGCGCACCATGGCGAGGCAGGGGCAGGAGGCCGAACGGCCCGCGTCGAACCAGGACCAAGAGCCGGAGAGGCTGCCGAGCGGGTGCTCTTTGAGGGGAGGGCATCATCTCTGCCGCGTCTCCGGCTCCATCTTCTCCCCCCGGTACCCTGGTGATGATCCCGCCGCCGTCCGCGGCGACCCCACGCAAGACCAGGAGTCGAGCATGCCCGAGTCACACGCAGACCGGATCGCCGAGCTGCGGCGCCGCCTCGAGCACGTCAAGGAGTACCTTTGACCTGCCGGGCAAGCGCGCGCGGGCCAGCGAGCTGCAGGACCGGGCCGTCGCCCCCGACCTGTGGGACCACCCCGACAGGGCCCGCCAGGTCACCACTGCGCTGTCACGCCTCGAGGATGAACTCGCCCAGGTCGACCGCCTGACCGCCACCGTCGACGATCTAGAGGTCCTCGAGGAACTCGCGCAGGAGGAGGACGACGCGGGGGCCTCAGCCGAGGTCGCCAAGGGCGTGGAGGCGTTGGTCGCCGAGCTGGACCGTCTGGAGGTCGCCACTCTCCTGTCCGGTGAGCACGACGCCTCGGACGCGATCGTGTCGGTCCACGCCGGCGAAGGCGGCCTCGACGCGATGGACTGGGCACAGATGCTGCAGCGCATGTACCTGCGCTGGGCGGTTGGGCGCGGCTTCGACGTCGAGGTCCTCGATGAGCAGTTCGGGGAGGAAGCCGGGCTGAAGTCCACGACGTTCACCGTGCGTGGCCGCGACGCGTACGGGTTGTTCAAGGCTGAGCACGGCGTGCACCGCTTGGTGCGGATCTCGCCTTTCGACGCCAACGCGCGGCGTCAGACCTCGTTCGCGCTCGTCGACGTGGTCCCGGAGTTCCCCGAGGTCGACGCCGAGGTCGACATCCCCGAGGAGGACATCCGCGTCGACGTGTACCGGTCGTCGGGGCCCGGCGGGCAGAGCGTGAACACCACCGACTCGGCGGTGCGCCTCACCCACGTTCCCACCGGCCTGGTCGTGTCCTGCCAGAACGAGAAGTCGCAGCACCAGAACAAGGCGGTCGCCCTGCGGGTGCTCAAGGCCCGGCTCGCCGAGCTGGAGCGCCAGAAGCGCCAGGACGCCCTCGACGAGCTCCGCGGCGCGACGCAGAACGTCGGCTTCGGCTCGCAGATCCGCAGTTACGTCCTGCACCCCTACCAGCTGGTCAAGGATCTGCGCAGCGGGTACGAGACCGGGAACATCAACGCGGTGCTCGACGGGGCCCTCGACGAGCTGATCGAAGCGGAGCTGCGGCGCCGGGCCGCAGAACGTGCAACGCATCGACCAGCTGGCCAGTGACTCCGGCGGATTCGGACCGCTCGTCGGTGACCGCTGCCTCTGCGGCCGACGTGAACCGACGGTGCTACCCTGCGCCGCCGCGGCCCCCCCGCGTCGTGCCCCTCTCCAGACGGTCGGCCTGTGATCACGCTGCGCAACGTCACCAAGTCGTACAAGGGCGGCATCGTCGCCCTCAAGGACGTGACGCTCGAGATCGGTAAAGGTGAGTTCGTCTTCGTCGTCGGCCCGTCCGGGTCAGGCAAATCCACGCTGATGCGGCTGCTGACCCGCGAAGAGCTTCCCGATGAAGGCGACATCTACGTCGCCGGGAAGAACCTGAACACGCTCAAGCGGTGGAAGGTCCCGCTGCTCCGCCGAGAGATCGGCTTCGTGTTCCAGGACTTCAAGCTGCTTCCGAACAAGACCGTTGCGGAGAACGTCTCGTTCGCCCTGGAGGTGATCGGCAAACCGCGCCAGATCATCAACAAGCGGGTCCCTGAGGTGCTCGAGCTGGTCGGGCTTTCAGAGAAGAGCGACGCGTTGCCTCACGAGCTGTCCGGTGGCCAGCAACAGCGGGTCTCGATCGCGCGAGCGTTCGTGAACGCCCCCCGGATCCTGCTCTGCGACGAACCAACTGGGAACCTCGACCCGCACACGTCGGTCGGGATCATGAAGCTGCTCGACCGCATCAACCGCACCGGCGCCAACGTGGTGATGGCAACCCACGATCAGCAGATCGTCGACTCCATGCGCCGCCGCGTGGTCGAGCTCGAGGGTGGGATCGTCGTCCGCGACCAGTCGCGGGGCGTGTACGGCTACGGCGGATGAGCACGGACGCAGTCACGGAGCGCGCGCGGTGAGTCCACGCCTGACCTACCTGTTGCGGGAAGCCATCAACGGCCTCGGACGCAACCTGCTCATGACGATCGCGGTGATCCTGTCGGTGTTCGTCTCGCTGACGTTGCTGGGGTCCTCGATGCTGTTCCAGGATCAGGTCGAGGTCGCCACCGACGAGTGGTACGGCAAGATCGAGCTGTCGGTCTTCCTGTGCGACGGTCGTAACTGCGACCCGATCACGCCCGACCAGCAGGAGCAGCTGCGCAAGGATCTCGAGCAGGATCCGCTGGTCGCCCAGGTGTTCTACGAGTCCAAGGCCGAGGCCTACGAGTCGTTCAAGCGCATGTTCAAGGACCAGCCAGACTTCGTCGAGTCGGTCACGCAGGACGCCCTGCCGGCGTCGTTCCGGGTGAAGCTGGTCGACCCCCAGCAGTTCAGCGCCATCTACGAGAAGTTCAAGGCCCGTCCGGGCGTGGAAGAGGTCGTCGACCAGCGTGAGACGCTCAACCCCATCTTCGCGTTCATCGACAAGGTCCGTATGGGGGCTCTGGTCGTGGCGATGGTCCAGCTCGGTGCGGCGTGCGTGCTGATCGTGAACACGATCCGCGTGGCCGCTTTCGCCCGCCGCGAACAGACCGGGATCATGAAGCTGGTCGGCGCGTCGAACTGGTACATCCGGCTGCCGTTCGTCCTCGAAGGCGTGTTCGCGGGCCTGGTCGGGGCGCTCCTGGCCTGGGTCGTGCTCCTCCTGACCGTCCCCGCGATCACTTCGTCGCTGCGCAGCACCGTCAGGTTCATGCCGTTCATCGGGTTCGACGAGGCCATGCGAGTCGGTCCTGTGCTGCTGGCTGCAGGTGTTGTGATCGCGGGCATGTCATCGATGGTGGCGCTGCGGCGCTTCCTCGACGTCTGAGTTCTCGAACGCTGCGCTCCAGCGTCTTCCGGCTGCGCTGGGGTTCGACCGTCCACGGCGTCAAGGATCACGCCCAGCCCGTCGATACCTACCCGGGCTCGCAGCTCGCCTGTGGATCCTGATGGAGTCTGTTATTCGTGTGTTACCGTGTGGCTCGCATGAGCTCGTGTGTGGCCGTGGGGCTAGGGTGACGTGGGAAGGAGGTTCGTGTGGCGACGCGCCGTGCCGGTCGGCTGACGCGGTTCGGAGTGTGGCGCCTCACGATCGCGGCCGTCCTGATCGTCACGGCCCAGACCGCCGCGGTGGGCCAGCCGTCGTCCGCCCCGGCCGAGCGCCTGCGTGAGACACGTGAGGAGCTCGACCGCGCACGGTCGAGCTTGGAGAGCGTGGAGGAGCAGGTCGGCTCCGTGGCCGCGCAACTGCAGGTCCTCGACACGCAACTGGCTGCGGCGTCCCGCGAGCTCGCCGCCCTCCACACGCAGCTGGGCACCGCCCGCGACGCGCACCTGGCGGCCGCCGCCCGCACCGCGGACCTCACCGTCCGCCTGGAGTCCGAGACACAACGGCTCGAGCGTGTGGTCGCCGAGCTGCAGGAGCGTGAGCGTCGGTTCGGCCGCCGCGTCGCTGCGACCTACAAGTACGGCACGGTCTCCTACGCCGACGCCTTCGTCCAGTCGCGCGACTTCAGCGACTTCCTCACCAGCTACCACTACGTGCGTTCGGCGCTCGACTTCGAGGAGGCGCTGATCGACGAGGTGTCGGCGCTGACGCAGGAGGTCCGCCAGCAACGCGCTGAGGTGCACAGCCTGCGGCAGGACGCGGTGGAGCAGCGCCAGACCGCTGCGGAGGCGGAGGCGGAGGTCAGGCGGCTGACCCAGGAACAACGCGCGCTGACCGAGCGCGTCGCCGCTGATCGGGCTGAGCGCGCCAGGACGCTGTCCGAGCTGGAGGCGAGCAGAGAGAGCCACGAGCAGCTCGTCAGCACACTGCAGGCCGAATCCGACCGGCTGGCGGCGGAGCTGCGCCGCTCGCAGTGGCGCGCTGGGGCGGCGCCGGGTGCGGGAACGCTGGCCTGGCCCACCGACGGGCGTCCGGGTTCGGGGTACGGATGGCGTACCCACCCGATCTTCGGGACCCAGCGCTTCCACGCGGGCGTCGACATCGCCGGCCCCATCGGCCAACCCATCGTCGCGGCGGCGGACGGGCTGGTGGTGGGGGCCGGGTACCGCGGCGGGTACGGCCTCACCGTCGTGATCGATCACGGGGGCGGGCTGGCCACCCTGTACGCCCACCAGTCGCGGCTGGCGGTCTCCCCGGGCCAGATGGTCGACAGAGGCCAGAAGGTCGGCGAGATCGGCTCCACCGGGTTCTCGACCGGGCCGCACCTGCACTACGAGGTCCGCGTGGGCGGTGAGCCCCAGGACCCGATGCGCTGGTACTGACGGGCGCGGCAGGGGCCCGCCGGTAGCCTCGCGTCGTGTCAGGGTCCAGCAGCAACGGCAGCCACGGCGACCGCACGGTCGCCGTCAACCGCCGGGCTCGCTACGACTACGACCTCGGCGACCGGTACGAAGCCGGCCTGGTCCTCGAGGGCACCGAGGTCAAGTCCCTACGGCAGGGCAAGGCGTCCCTGGCCCAAGCGTGGGTCAAGATCGACGAGTCGGGCGAAGCCTGGCTGATGCAGGCACACATCCCGGAGTACCAGTACGGCCACCGACGCAACCACGACCCCACCCGGCCGCGGAAGCTGCTGCTCAAACGCCGGGAGCTGGACCGGTTGGCCGGGGAGTTCCACAAGACGGGCAGCGCCCTGGTTCCGACCGAGCTGTACTTCCGCGACGGGTACGCCAAGCTGGCGTTCGCCGTCGGAGGCGGCAAGGACAAGCACGACAAGCGGCGCGATCTGGCGCGCCGCGACGCCCAACGGGAGGTCGAGCGCGCCCTGAAGCAGCGTGGCCGGCGGTAGGTGTCGCGGCCGGACGTTCGGCTGACCGAACGGGATGTGCCGGGGAACACCGCCGGGACATGTGGCGTTACGCTTGGTACGTGCCGGCCGATGTGGCCGTTGCGCCGATCGTTGACAACTTCAGAGCGGCCCACAACGCAAGACACCTGGGGCTGAGTGGCTTCGACCGTAGTCTTAGCCGGCGCCCGGGGAGCGAGCCGAGGAGCCGACGCTGCCTCGTTAATCCGCGTCGGAACCAACAACTGCCAAACCAACACTGGCACTGGCGGCCTAACAAGGCGCGCCTGTCGGACTCCCGACGCCCTGTAGGGAGATCCCGGCATCAGAAACAGGGCTCCACCGGCTGACCTGGCCACCGGGCCAGTCGGGAAATCGCAGGTGGCTAGGGATCCGAGAGCTGCCTGGCTCCGGAGCACCGGATCCCGAAACCTGATCCGGAACCTACGCTCGTAGAGCCTCAGCGTCGGGATTGCGGGACCCGGGTTCGACTCCCGGCAGCTCCACCAGACCCCGACAGACGCACCCGCGACGGCCACCAAGGGCCTGACCGGGCAGGGCACCGCCTGCATGAAGGCCGCAAGGGCCCTCAACGCGGCGTTGTCCACGCGTCATCGCTTCAAGGGCCGCTCTGTCCCACCATCGGTGAGCGTCCAGCCCGCGACCGCGTGTCGCGGGCTGTTGGGATCGTGAGCCGTTCGCCTGCGACCGCGGATCCTCGGCGCCAGCCCAGCGCCGGTCTGCCCGCGCCCGTCTGTCGCGGCGGCGAGGCCCGTGACCTGTGCCTGCGTCCCGGCTACGGTGTGAGCGGTCGAGACCACTCGCGGTGCTCGGGAAGCGGTTGAGGGTCGCCCCGCCCGGCTGGCGCGAGGCAGCTGCCCCGTACTCAGACGATGAGCCACGGTCGGTGGCCGACGTCGACTCGCCGGAGGCGGTGCAGGTCGTGCGGGAGTGGAAGCAGCGGCACAAGGCACGCTGATGTTGATCGGTGGCCTGCAGTGCGACACGGTCTGGGAGGACCGCGCGGCGAACTTCGAGCGGTTGAGGCCGGAGATCGGCCGCGCGGCCGCGGCGGGGGTCCGCCTGCTGGTCCTGCCGGAGCTGTTCTCCACGGGCTTCTCCATGGCCACCGATCGCATCGCCGAACCCGTCGACGGGCCCAGCGCCAGCTTCCTGCGCGAACAGGCCATGATCCACGGGATGTGGGTCGGAGGGTCGGTCCCCGAGCGCCCCGCCGGGGCGGACCGTCCCTTCAACACGTTCGTGCTGTCCGCGCCCGACGGGCGCCTGCACCGCTACCGCAAGATGCACACGTTCACGGCCAGCGGCGAGGATCAGCACTACGCCGCCGGCGATGGCCCGGTCACGGTCGAGGTCGGTGGGTTCCGCACCACCCTGTTCGTCTGCTACGACCTGCGCTTCGGAGAGGGCTTCTGGGACACGGCCCTCACGACCGACCTGTACCTCGTTCCGGCCAACTGGCCGGAGGTCCGCCGCACACACTGGACGACGCTGCTGCGGGCACGCGCCATCGAGAACCAGGCGTACGTGCTGGGCGTCAACCGCGTCGGCCGCGACGGCAACGACCTTTCCTACGTAGGCGATACCCTGGTCGTCGGCCCGTGGGGTGAGGTGCTGGCAGCTGCGAGCGGTGGTGAGACGTTGGTCATGGCCCGTGTCGATGCGGCCAGCGTCCAGGAGGCGCGTGAGCGCTTCCCCCTGCTGCAGGAGCGGCAGGGGCCTGCCGGCGCCGACGCTGCCTGGTTGACCTGAAGGACGCCACGACGGAACCTTCACGGGGGAACGCACGTTGGCCAGCGCACCAGCCGAGAGAACATCCCAGACGCGGGTGACCGTCGCGGTCGTCCGCGCCTCCTGAGGAGCCAGGATGGAAGCCGTCGACTCCACCATCATCGAGGTCGCTGCACTCGCGGAACTCCTCGAGCGGGCCGCAGGCCGGGGCTACGTCCTGCTGTCAGAGCTGCACGAGCTGCACGATCCGCTGACGCAGCCGGAGTCCTGGGTGGACGAGATGGCCCAGAGCGTCCGGGACCGGGGCCTACAGGTCGTCGACGACCTGTCGGAATCGGAGATCGGAGCCGAACGGCCCGAAGCCCAGCCGATGAGCGCCTCGTCGGATCCGATCCGCCAGTACCTCAACGAGATCGGCCGCACTGACCTGCTGACCGCCGAGGACGAGGTCAACCTCGCCAAGCGGTACCAGGCGGGCCTGCACGCCACCCGCATCGTGAGGGGCGGGATGAAGCTCGTCCCGCGGCGCAAGGCGATGCTGCTGTCGATCATGCGTGACGGCGCGAACGCCAAGGACCACATGATCCGCGCCAACCTGCGGCTGGTCGTATCGAACGCTCGTAAGTACCGGGGCCGTGGGCTGGACCTCCTCGGCCTGATCCAGGAGGGCAACCTCGGGCTGATCCGCGCGGTCGAGAAGTTCGACCACACCAAGGGCTACAAGTTCTCCACCTACGCCACGTGGTGGATCCGACAGGCGCTGCAGCGCGGGTTGGCGGACAAAGCCCGCACCGTGCGGCTGCCTGCCCACGTGTTCGAGACGCTCGGCAAGATCCGCTTCGTGGAGCTGGATCTGCTGCAGCAGCTGGGCCGTGAGCCACACGAGGACGAGGTGGCGGCCGAGCTGGACATGAGCGTGGAGCGACTCCGTGAGATCCGTCAGGCCGCCCAGGACGTCACGTCCCTCGACACACCGGTTGGTGAGGACGGCGACGCGACCTTGGGCGAGCTCGTCGCCGACGAGGAAGCGATCGACCCGTCGAAGTCGGCGACGTCGGTCTTCACCCAGGCGGAGGTCGCGGCGGCGCTGTCGGCCCTCGACGCGCGCGAACGCGCCGTCCTGATGTGGCGCTTCGGGATGATGGACGGCGAGGAACACACCCTCGAGGAGATCGGTGAGCAGTTCGGTCTCACCCGTGAGCGGATCCGGCAGATCGAGAAGAAGACGCTCACCAAGCTGCGCCACCCCGCTCGCGCGTTCCGGCTGAGGGGACTACTCGAGGGCACCGACATCGGCCCGAACTGACCGACTGCGATCGGGTCAACGTCAGCCGCTCGAAGACGTCAGCCGTTCCCGCATCCCGCGGACGTAGGCAGCCTGGCCGACGTGCTGCATCTGATCGTTGATCACGCTGACCAGACGCACTCCGACCGACACTGGCGGGTCCCACCGTCGGTCGATGATCCGGTCGAGCTCTGCAGCGTCGATCGTGTTGAGGTACTCGAGCGTGCGCTGCGCCACGGCCTCGTGGTAGGCGACGAGCAGGTCCGGTCCGTCCGGGCGGACGGCACCGACTTGCTGGGAGCTGTGACCGTACCCCGTGTCAGTCGGATCGAAGGGCAGGTCGAAGCGATCCGCCCAGCCGTCGGCGATCCAGAGCTGGTCGCGCCCGGCGATGTCCGAGACGTGATCGTCTTGGATCCGGGTGGAGTGCCAGATCAGCCAGGCGATCGAGTTGGCGTCGGCGTCGGGGCGGTAGGCAAGATCGTTGGCGTCGAGCCCGTCGGTGACCCGCCGCACACCCTCACGGATGCGCTCGAAGGCGTCCGTCAGGATCGCGCTGGTCTCCATGGGGTCCAACGTATCGGCGGATCGACGTGGATCGGCCGTGAGCGGGGCGTGGCGGTCGGATCCTGCGTCTCGCCGCTGCGCCAGTCAGCCAAGTCGTCAGCCAACGGGACGGCGACGGTGGACGCCAGGGGAGGGCCACGAACCGGGACGCCGTTCTCCACAAGGTCTGTAAATGGCGATAGACGGGCGGTTGTCAACGGCGTAGACGTATGGAACCATGACCGTCCGTGAACTCCGCCGACTGCTCCGCGATCCGGGTGCGTCGAGGTCCGCCAGAGCGGCGCTCACCTCATCGTCCGGTGTGCCGACTGCCAGACCGTCGTCCCGATCCACGGCCGTGACATCCCGCGTGGGACCCTGCGGAGCATCGCGCGTCACCTGCGGCCGTGCCTGGGAGATCAGGAGTGGATGCCATGAGCGCTGACACCGCCACCGCGGTCCACCGCTTCCGCGTCACCCGCGACGACGACGATCCACGGGTCTGGCTCGCCGAGTGGGCGGAGGACGACCGCGTCCACACCTTCGCGCGGTCGCTGGCCGAGCTCGAGGACCTGGCGCGTGACGCGCTCGCGCTGTGGTTGCACACCGACGCGGACGACGTGCAGGTCGAGCTCGACGTCGACCTCCCGAAGTCGCTGGCCCGCGAAGTCACGCTGCTTCGTCGGCAGCGTGACGAGCTGGAGGCGCAGCAGGCGTCGGTCCTCGACCGCCAGCGTTCGCTCGCGGTCCGTCTCGTCGAGGACGAGGGCATGACCTACCGCGACGCGGCCCGGTTCCTCGGCATCTCGCACCAGCGCGTCGCGCAACTGGTCAAACACAGCGCTTGAACGGGGAGGTCCGTCCGTGACGTCCGAGCGCATCACCACGGACCCTGGTGTCATGGGCGGCGTTCCCTGCATCCGGGGTCTCCGTCACCGTCGGCCTGATGCGGCTCAGGCGGTTCCGCGGAAGCGCGCGTCGAGCGTCTCGCGGATGAGCTGGGCGGACTCGTCGTCGCCCGGGAGCAGGTGGCCGTACTGGTCGACTGCGCATGGATCGTCGCGTGGACCACCGGCGCGATCGTTGAACTGCCGAGAAACCGCCTCTAGCGCCCCGAGTTCGTCAAGATTTCCCTCGCCCGGTCGAACACGGCATCGAGCATCTCCTCGGTCAGCCGCCCCGTGAACGTGTTCTGCTGGCTGACGTGGTAGCTGCCGAGCAGGGTCACGCCGGCCAGGTCGATCTCCGCCCCGTGCGCGAACCGCGGCTTCGGTCGCACCGGTGGATCCTGGCGTGGCGGGGCGTTGAGGATCCGCAGCACCGCGTCCCATCCGAACGCGCCCAGCGCCACCACCGCTCGGACCGGCAGGAACCTGACCTCGGCGGAGAGGTAGGCAGCGCAGTCGTCGCGCTCCGCTGGCGACGGACGGTTCGCGGGCGGGGCGCACCGCACCGGCGCTGAGACGTAGCAGTCGGTCAGGACCAGCCCGTCGTGACGGTGCCGTGAGGTGGGCTGGTTGGCGAAGCCGGCGCGGTGCAGCGCTGCGAACAGCCAGTCGCCGGAGCGGTCACCGGTGAACATCCGCCCCGTCCGGTTGGCGCCATGCGCCGCCGGCGCCAGGCCAACGACCAGCAGCCGAGCGGTGGGATCCCCGAACCCGGGAACCGGCCGCGCCCAGTACTCCTCGTCGGCGAACGCGGCGCGTTTCTCGCGGGCGACCCTCTCGCGCCACGCGACCAGCCGTGGACACCGACGGCAGGTGACCACGTCGCGTTCCAGCTCGACCAGGGACGACCAACCCACGGGGCGCCAACGTACGCGGTCGCGGCCAGCGCGGCTCGACGACGGCGACGCCAAGGCAGACGGCGCTCCGCCGCTCCGCCGGTACGGTACAGCCCATGGACCCCGCCAACGGGCGGCTCACGGCCTACAGCCACGGCGCCGGCTGAGCGTGCAAGCTCGGTCCGAGTGACCTGGCGCAGGTCCTGCGCCGCCTCACCCCACCGTCGACCGCCGACCTGATCGTCGGCGCCGACACCCTGGATGACGCCGCCGTGTGGCGCCGTCCGGACGGGCGTGCGTTGGTGGCCACGACCGACTTCTTCACCCCGATCGTCGACGACGCGCGGAGCTGGGGCCGGATCGCCGCAGCGAACGCCGCCAGTGACGTGTACGCGATGGGAGCCACGCCCCTGTTCGCGCTCAACATCGCCGGCTGGCCCCGCGAGAAGCTGCCGTTGGACCTCCTCGGCGAGGTCCTCGCCGGCGGCGCCGAGGTCGCCCTCGAGGGCGGCTGGGCGGTGGTCGGTGGCCACACCATCGACAGCCCCGAGCCGCTGTACGGGCAGGCTGTCGTCGGTGATGTGGCCGAGGACGCCCTGCTCACCAACCGCGGAGGGCGGGCCGGGGAAGTTCTGGTGCTGACCAAAGCCATCGGCACGGGCCTGGTGTCCACCGCCATCAAGCGGGGAGCGGTCGCCGCCGACGGACCGCTCGCGGACGTTCACGCCGCGGCGGTGGCCAGCATGACGACGCTCAACCGTGAAGCAGCCGCTGCGGCGCACGCCGCCGGGGCCAGCGCCGCCACCGACGTCACCGGCTTCGGGTTGCTGGGTCACCTGCACCAGCTGGCGCGGGCCAGCGACGTCGCGGCGCAGGTCGATGCGGCGGCCGTTCCGGTGCTGCCCGGTGCGTGGGACCTGCTCGACGGCGGGTACGTCGCAGGCGGAACCCGCCGCAACGTCGAGCACCTGAGCCCGCACGTCGCCGGCGCAGACGACCGGACCCTGACGATGCTCGCCGACGCGCAGACCTCCGGTGGGCTGGTCTTCGCCTGCCCGCCGCAGGCGGCGGCCGAGGCGGTCGCGCGGCTGGTCGACAGCGGCCACGCCGCAGCGATGATCGGCTCGCTGGCCGCCGGGGTGGCCGGGACCATCCGGATCGCGTGACAGAGACGCTGCGCCTGGACCCGGCCACGGTCGACGCGCTGGTCGAGCGGGCGTGGTCGGACTTCCCCTACGAGGTCTGTGGCCTGCTCGGGATCCGCCCCGACGGCCAGCTCGAGCACTTCCCGGTCACCAACGCCGAACGCTCGATGACGTACTACGTGATGGACGGCCGAGAACTCCTCCGCGCGATGCGCGAGATCGAGGACAACGGCTGGGGACTGGTGATCTACCACTCCCACACCCACACCCGGGCGTACCCGTCTCGCACCGACGTGGAGCTGGCTGCCTACAGCGAGGCGATCTACCTCATCGTCAGCCTCCAGGACCGCGACCGCCCCGAGATGCGTGCGTTCCACATCGTCGACGGCGAGATCACCGAGGTCGACATCGACCTCGTCGGCGACTGACCGCCGTCGGCCTGGCGGTTCTCCCGGTTCCGCACTCGGGCGTCGGAGCCGTTCGAGCGGTCGCGGGTACCCTCGTTCCCGATCCGCCACCAGACCGCACACCGGGAAGAAGGACGTGCGCCCATGCCCGTCGTGCGCATCCCCAGCGTGCTGCGCAAGCACACCGACGGCGTCGCCAAGATCGAAGCCACCGGCAGCACCGTCCGGGAGGTCCTCGACGACCTCGTGATCAAGTACCCGCCGTTGGGTGAGCAGTTGCTCGGCGACGGGGACATCCGCCGGTTCGTCAACGTCTACGTCGGCGACGAGGACATCCGGTACATGGACGGTCTCGACACGCCCGTCGCGGATGACGAGGAGGTCGCGATCATGCCTGCGGTCGCCGGCGGCACCTGAGCGGTGCTCTACGACGACGTCTCGCAGGCGGTCGGGAACACACCGCTCGTGCGCCTTGAGGCGCTGTCACCGCCCGGGTACCCGCTGTACCTCAAGCTCGAGGGACACAACCCCACCGGGTCGGTCAAGGACCGCGTCGCCAAGTACCTGATCGAGCAGGCCGAGGCAGACGGCGTGCTGGCGCCCGGCCAACGGATCCTGGAACCCACGTCGGGGAACACCGGCATCGCGCTGGCGGCCTTGTGCCGGCCCAAGGGCTACCCGCTGACCTGCGTGATGCCCGAGAACACCTCGCAGGAACGCAAGGACCTGCTGACCATGTTCGGCGTGGACCTGATCTACTCCCCGGCCGCAGAGGGCAGCAACGGTGCGGTCCTGCGGGCCCAGGAACTCGCTGCGGCCGACCCCGACGTTTACATGCCGTTCCAGTACGGCAACCCCGCCAACCCCCTGTCTCACTACGAGACCACCGCCCCGGAGCTCATCGCCGACCTGCCCGACTTGGGGGCGTTCGTGGCCGGGCTGGGCACCGGCGGGACGGTGACGGGTGCCGGCCGGCGACTGAAGGAGTGGAACCCGGAGGTGAAGGTCGTCGCGGCCGAACCCGAGTACGGCGACCTGGTGTACGGACTGCGCAACCTCGACGAGGGCTACGTCCCCGAGGTGCTCGACGAGACCGTCCTGGACAGCCGCATCAAGGTCGACTCCTTGAAGGCGCTCACCGCGACCCGGGAGCTGGTCGTCCGTGAGGGGTTGTTCGCTGGGGTGTCCACCGGCGCTGCCCTGGCGGTCGCCATCCGTGCTTGCCGGCGCCTGCCTGAGGGCACCAAGGTCGTGGTGCTCTCGCCCGACGGGGGTTGGAAGTACCTCTCGACCGGCGCCTATGCTCCCGGCGACGTCACCGCCATCGCCGAGCGCCTGTCGACCACGCTCTGGGCGTGAGCAGATCCTCGACACACCGCGCCGGAGGAGTCCACGTGAGGCGTCCCGAGCTTCTGCGGGCGTTGGCGCTGGCGCTGACGGTCGCGGCGCTGATCATCGCAGCGGTCCTGATCGGGGGCAGCGGCGGGGCAGGAGGGCCACGATGACGCTCGAGGTCGTGGTCCTGGGTTGCTCAGGCACCCACCCCGGGCCGGGGCGTGCCTGCTCGGGGTACCTGGTCAGGAGCGAGCGCACGCAGGTGGTGTTGGACTGCGGGAACGGGTCGACCAGCAACCTGTTCCGCGTCACGGACCTGGCCGACGTCGACGCGGTGGTGCTCAGCCACCGTCATCCCGACCACTGCGTCGACATGATCGGGCTGTACTACGCGTTGAAGTTCGACCCGGCCGGTGACCGCCGGCTCGACGTGCACGCCCCGCCCGGCACGCGGGAGTTCCTGGCGCAGCTCGTCGACGATGGGGACACGTTCGGTCGGATCCTGCGCTTCCACGATGCCGCCCCCGGCGGGACGCTGCAGATCGGCGACCTCGAGCTCACCTTCCACGACAGCCCCCACGCGGTCCCCACCGTGGCGGTCCGCGTCGAGCACCACGACGGCGTCGTGGCGTACTCGGCCGACAGCGGAGGAGGCCCCGGCGTGGTGGATGCGGCCCGTGACGCCGACCTGTTCCTGTGCGAGGCCAGCTGGCTGGGCGACCCCGCCGACTACCCGCAGGACCTCCACCTGACCGCCCGGGGAGCTGGGGCGTTGGGTGCCGCGGCGTTGGCACGCCGGCTGGCGCTGGTTCACCTGTGGCCGGCCAACTCCCGCGAGCAAGCCCGGGAGGAGGCACAGCAGGCCTACTCGGGACCGGTGCACGTGGCCGAGGACCTCGACGTGTACGAGGTCGGCGGTGACTGACGCCGACCGCCCCGACGGGCGGCGCCCCGACCAGCTGCGCCCGGTCCGCTTCCAGCTCGACGTGCAGACCGCGCCGGCCGCGTCGTGCATGGTGGCGTTCGGCGCGACGCAGCTGCTGTGCGCCGCGTCGGTGGAGGAGCGGGCGCCCCGCTGGCGCGAGCGGCGCGGCTGGGTGACCGCCGAGTACAGCATGCTGCCGGGTGCGACGGCCCCACGGGCGGCCCGGCAGCGCAACGTCGGCGGCCGCACACACGAGATCCAACGTCTGATCGGCCGGTCGCTGCGCGCCGTGATCGACCTCGACGCGCTCCCGGACGTCACGCTCACCGTCGACTGTGACGTGCTGACCGCCGACGGTGGGACCCGCACCGCGGCGATCACGGGTGGTTGGGTCGCGCTGGCACGGGCGTGCGAGCGGTTGGGGTTCGAGGCGACCGTCACCGGGCAGGTCGCTGCCGTGTCGGTCGGCATCGTCGACGGGCGGGCGGTGCTGGACCTGCCGTACGTCGAGGACGTCCGCGCCGACGTGGACATGAACGTGGTGGCCACGACTGACGGTCGCTTGGTGGAGGTGCAGGGCACCGCCGAGGGTGAGCCGTTCGACCGCGGGGCGCTCGACACGCTGTTGGACCTGGCGGTCGCCGGGTGCGAGGAGCTGTTCGCCTTGCAGCGTGCCGCCCTGGAGGGGGTCGACGGTGGCGGCTGATCGCCGCCGGTTGGTCGTGGCGACCACCAACCGCGGCAAGCTCGCCGAGCTGCACCGCATCCTCGCCGACCTCCCGATCGAGCTGGTCGCGATGGACGAGGTCGGTGTGCACGCCCCGGACGAGACCGGGGCGACGTTCGAGGACAACGCGGCGCTGAAAGCCCGTCACGCCGCCGAGACGACCGGCCTGCTGGCCGTGGCCGACGACTCGGGCCTGCAGGTCGATGCGCTCGGGGGTGCGCCTGGGGTGCGCTCGGCACGGTACGCCGGTGAGCACGGCGACGACACCGCCAACAACGCCCGCCTCCTCCAGGAGCTCGCTGGGGTCCCCGACGAGGACCGCACCGCCCGGTTCGTCTGCGTGGCTGCGTTGGCGACCCCCGACGGGCAGATCTGGACCCGGCGGGGGGTGATGGAGGGGCGCATCGTCCACGCTCCGCGGGGCGACGGCGGGTTCGGGTACGACCCGCTGTTCGTCGCCGCTGGCGAGAGCCGCACCAACGGGGAGCTGCCCCCCCAGGTGAAGGATGCCCGCAGCCACCGCGGTGCGGCTTTCCGCGCCATCCGCGCCGACGTCCAGGGGCTGCTGGCCGGTCGGTGACGAACTCTCGGTGTCCTCGCGGTCAGGGCTCACCGGCCGGACGGGCACTTCATCGAACACGTCGGTTGGCGCTTGCATGTGCTGATAGCCGGTGGAGGGCGGGAGTGCATGAGCAGCAGCGATGTGGTGATGCGCAAGGCGGTCGACCTGGCCACGTCCGGAGTCGGGATGGACGACGCCCGCGAGGCACTCCTCGCCGCGGCCGACGGCGACCGCCTCGCGCTCGAGGTGGCACGGGCGGTGATCATGCGTGACGGCCTGCCCCGCCACCGTCCTCCGGCACCCAGGATGCGCCCCAAGATCGGGTCGCTGCGCAACCGGACCCTGAACCTCCTCGAGTACGCGATGTCCAGCGCCCCGGAAGCTCCCGACCGCGGCCCGGAGTACACCTGGAACGAGGTCGTCTTCGAGACCTGGGGGTAGTCGGCGCAGCCGGTCGGGGCCGAGCCCCGGTCAGTCCTCGACGACGTGGTCCTCGAAGCGTCGGCGGGCGCCGGCCCACCGCTGCTCGTCGAACGTCGCATCGGGGCGGAACGCCTCCGCCGCCGCCCACGCCATGGCGAGGGCGTGATGGGAGTTGTCGTGGACGAACAGCCCCTGGCGGCCGAACGTGAGCACCCGCGGGAGACTCGCGAGCCAACCGTCGACGGTCGCGAACGCGTCGTCCCAGCCGAGGTCGTAGATCGGGTACGCGGCGGGCAGTCGCCGGACCGCGACGTCGACGGGGCGAGGGTCGGTCAGTTCCGCGCCGACCAGCGCGTCACGGACCGTCCCCACCAGCTCGTCGTCGCTGGCCGACCAGATGGCGTCGCCGCGGTCGCACGGGATCTCCGCGCACAGCACGGTGCGTCCGCCCGGGTCGCTGGCCGCGTCGCGGTAGTTCTTCGGCTCGGACACGCGCGTCACGGGGGTGTGCAGGCCGGGCAGGTAGTGCGCGTCGTAGGACGTGTACCGATCGGTGTGCAGCACCAGGTAGACCAGCACCATCGCCCGCGTGCGTAGCGCCGCGGCTGCGTCGAGCACGTCGGCTGGCGGCGGCGGCTCGATCATGCGCACGAGGGACGTCACCGGCAGCGTCGACCAGGCATGCGCAGCGCGGATCGGCGACCGGCCGGCGACGTCGACCTCGACCCCGTCCGCGTCGAGGCGGACACCTCGGACCTCGCACCCCAGGTGCAGCTGGGCGCCGGCGTCCACGGCGGCGGCCGCGAGCGTCTCCCACAGCTGCCCGAAGCCACGCCGCGGGTACCAGAAGTGGTCGCGACCGCGACCGTCGAGGCCGACGATCCGTCGCAGCAGCTTGGTCGGGGAGTCGGCACTGACCCGTCGACGGGCCTGCTCTCCCGATAGCTGATGCGGGTCGCGGCCCCAGATCTTGCGTGCGTACGGGAAGTAGAAGTGCTCGCAGATCGTCGGTCCGAGCCGTGCCCACAGCACGTCCGCGAACGTGTCCGCTGCGGGTCGGCGGGTGGGGCCGGCGACCGCGTCACGCGCCGCGCCGAGCGCGACCCCGGCGGGTAGGTGACGGATCAGGTCGACCGGCTGCAAGGGGAACGCGACCCAGCGGCCGAGCAGGTGGATGCGGCCGCGTCGCGGCCGGCGCTGCAGGTCGGGGCCGAGGAGCCGGCGCAGCACCGACAGGATCGCCGCGTCGGTGGCGGGGTGCAGCCGGTGGCTGCCGTGGTCGACCCTCACACCGGCCACGTCGAAGCTCGCGGCTGCGCCGCCGACCCGGTCCGCACGCTCGAGCACGACCGGATGGTGTTGTTGGCGAGCGAGCCGGTACGCCGCTGCGATCCCGGCTGGGCCGGCGCCGAGCACGGCGACGTCGCGGGGGCGCCGGCGGACCGTGCGGACGAGCCCGGGCGAGGAGTGGGGCAGCGGCATGGCGGGAGGCTAGCTACGCCGCCGAGGGCGGTCAGGCTTCGATGACGTCGAGCGACGTGGTGACCTGGATCTGAGGGTGGATGCTGCGGGCCACCGGGCAACGCTCCTGGTGCAGCTCGTGCACCCGTTCGATGGTGTCCCGGTCGGCGTCCGGGGGAACCTCGAGGCGGTAGGTGACGTGGATCCGCTTGAGGATCAGCACGTCCTCGGCTTCGACCTCCCCGACCGCCTCGGCCGTCAGACGACCACCGCTGGCGTCGATTCCGCGAGCCTCGAGCGCACCGCCGAGGGTCCCTGTCAGTCACCCACCGGCGGCGGCGACCACGTGATCCAGCGTCGTGTCCCTGGCTGGGAACTCATCCGGAGACAGCCCGTAGTGCTCGGCGATCTCGTCGTGGACGCCGAACTTGAGGGTCGCCCCAACTGGGAGCTCGGCGGTGCGCTGCGGTCCGCGCTCGCGGCGGATGTCGACACGTGAGGTGTAGACCACGTCGCCCACCTGCGTCCTCCTTCGCTCTGGCTGGCCTGGTGTCGCCAGCACCGACGCTAGTACGTCGCACCGACGCGGGCCCGGCCTGCAAGGACCGGCCGTTCACCACGGCGTCTCCTCCATGGCTTCGACAGGGTCGAGGCCCAGGGCCGTCGCTCCGAGGTAGTCGGCGCAGGCGTCGCTGGCCGGAGGCATGATCGCGCCGAACCGGGCGTCGCGGAACAGCCGCTCGAGGGGTGCGCCGCGCGACAGGGCTCCCAGGCCGCAGGCCTCGGCCACCGACGCGACCGTGCTCATCGCGACGTCCCCGGCGAGCAGCTTGGTGCGGTACAGCCACCGGTTGGTATCGGGCTCGCCCGGGGCCTCGTCGACGAGCCGGGCCGCGTGCTGAAGGACGAGGCGGGCGGCCCGGACGTCGGCGTCGGCACGGCCCAACCGGCGGCGCACGGACGACGTGACGTTGCGACCTGCGCTCAGTCGCCGTCGCAGGTAGTCGGCGCCGCTTCGCACCGCCGCCTCCGCGACCCCGACGTAGACCGCCGCGTACGAGGCGACGAGCCACTGGGGCATCGACCACGCGAGCGGCAGAACCAGACCCTCCAGCCCGCCGACGAGCCGATCCGAGGCGACGTGGACGTCGAGGTCCAGCGCGTTGCTCGCGGTCGCTCGCATCCCGAGCGGATCCCAGCCCGTGCCCGCCTCGATGCCGTCACCGTCGGGGACCAGGAAGTAGGAGATCGTCCCCTCGTGGGGGTCGCGGGCAGCCCGGGCCGCGACGAGGTAGGCGTCGAGGTGGCCCGCGCCCGAGCAGGCCGACTTGGTGCCCCGCAGCCGGTAGCCGTCCCCCTCACGCTCGTACGCCGTCGTCAACGCCGACAGACGTGAGCCGACCTGCGGTTCGCTGATCGCCACGCCGTACATAGCGCCGTCGGCGGCGGCCTGCAGCATCGCGTCCCGGGCGTGCAGGGCCCACTCGGGGACGCCGAGAGCGCGGGCGTGCTCGTCGGGGATCCCGGCCAGCGCCCCGGTGACGGACGCGTGCATGTTGAACACCAGCGCCGTCGCGGGGCTCCCACCGGCCAGGACCACGGCAACGTCGACGTACTCGGCGAACCCCGCTCCCAGGCCCCCCAGTCTCTCCGGCACCATCAGGCCGAGCAGACCGGCGTCGCGCAGGTCGTCGATGTCGGCGGACGGGAACGCGGCGGCGTCGTCGTGCTGATGCGCACGAGCCGCGAACCTGGTTGCCAGTTCGGTCGCTCGTTCGCGTGCGTCGTCGTTCACCGTCTGCATCCTCGTCCCTGGTAGAGCCCCGCGACCGAGGAGGACGGCAACATCCGGACAGGTCGATCCCGGCGGGCGAGGAAGCGCAGGTAGTCGACGAGCGACGGCCGCAGGCCACGGATCTCGATCCGGATGCCGTGGCGGCTGCACAACGCCCCGATCCGTTCCGGGGATACGAACAGGTCGGGGTCGTGGATGCGCGGCGGCGGCCCACCGGGTAGGCGCTCCCCGACCGTGAGGAGCGAGAGACGCGCCGACCGTGTGTCGTTGATCGTGTCGAAGACGAGCGTCCCGCCGTGGCGCAGCACCCGGGCGATCTCGGCCACGGCGGTCTCCAGGTGCGCCACGTGCTCGAAGACCTCCCCGGCCACGACAACGTCAGCGCAGCCGCTGCGCAACGGCAGCGCTGTGATGTCGCCCTGGAGCGCTGTGGCGCCATGACGGGATGCGACCGCGACCGCGGATGCCACGACGTCGACGCCGATGTAGCGGTAGCCCTGGACGTACGGGCGGAGCAGGCCTCCACCGCACGCGGCATCGACGAGGACCGCTCCTGGTCGCGGGGCGGGCGGGATCAGTTCCGCGCGGGCTGCGGCGAGCCAGTGCAACGCCGCGAACGCGCCTCCGGGTCGCCACCACTCCCCGGCCAGGTCGTCGTACTGGCGCAGGTCGTTCCTGTCCCACCTCGGGCGCCGTCGTCGTCCCGTCATCGCCGCCTCCTGCCCGGGCGCGCCCTCAGTCGTCGGAGGCTCGGCGCCGTCTGAGCAGGATGGCGACCAGCCCGGCGGCTGCGCCGATGAGCAGACCGCGGATCGCGTTGGCCGGGACGACCACCGGGGCGCGTGGGGCCTGCCCCGCGGGGCCGCCGGTGCGGCGGATACGCCACAGCGTCCCGGTCCGCTCGACCATGCGGATGCCGCCGACCTCCGGGGCGATGTGGATCTCGCCCCAGTCGACGACGTACAGGGCCCCGTCGGGACCGAACTGGCAGTGCGACGGCCGCTCGAGCCCCCGGTGCAGGAGACGTGACGCGGGCCCGGCGAAGCGGTTGACCGCGAAGTCGATGACACGCCGGTTGCGCACGTCGACACGCACGACCTTGAAGCCCACCGGGGTCTTGGCCCTGGTCGTGACGGGGAAGACGTCACCGAACAGCGCCACGAACGCGTCGCCTTCGAAGCCGAACGCCGCATCCCGGCAGAAATCGACGCCGTTGGAGGCGGCGTGCGGGTCGAACGTCACGAACGGCTTCGGCGGATCCGGGTCGGGGTGCTCGGCCAGGACCGGTTCGCGCCCCCGGCCTTCCCAGCGCGGGTCGTCCAACCGGATCCCGGAGGCGAAATCCGGCCAGCCGTACCAGGCGCCGGGGTCGATCTCGTAGAAATCGTCGTAGTCGGCCACGACGTAGCGGGCGCTGCGCTCGTCGATCCCGTGCTCGGTGGCGAACAGTCGCCCGTCGGGGTGGAACGCTAGGCCGTACGGGTTGCGCAGCCCCCAGGCGACGACCTCCAGGTCGCTGCCGTCCGGGTTGCAGCGCAGCACCGCGCCGGAGCACTTCACGTCGCCTTCGACGACCTGTCCCGCGGCGGTCTCGGTCCCGAAGGGCACGAAGGCGCCGGACCGCACCGTCTCGCGCAGGTCACCCAGCACGTTCTGGAACTCGTAGTTCCGCCCGGCCAGGGTGACGTCGGCTGCTGGCACGTCGTGCAGGTCGCGGTGGTAGCGCAGCCACTCGTAGGAGTAGTTGTCGGCACCCACCACCCCGGTGTTCGTGACCGAGCCCTGCCCGAAGTAGATCTTGCCGTCCGGTCCGACGACCGGGTAGTTCGTCATGTGGTCGCCCCACGGCAGCCCGGTGACGAGGTCCTCGATGGTTCCGTCGGGCCGGAGCCGCGACAGCGAGTTCGTGTTGACGAAGTACAGCTGCCCGTCGTGCCAGCACGCACCGGTGAAGGCGCCCGTCTTCTCCCAGCGCTCGTCGGGGAGCTCGAAGAAGGTCTCCTGCTCGCCCGAGCGCACGTCGACCTTCACGATCCGCGGCTTGGACTCGATCTTGTGCCCGCACTCGCTGACGTAGCACAACCCGTCGTCATCGAACGTGCAGTGCACCGGGGCGTTGAGGCCGGTGGTGACGACCTCGGCGACGTAGCCGTCGGGGAGGAAGATGTGGGCGGGGTCGTGGAAGCGCAGCCCCGGGCGGGGGAGCGCGATGCGCTTGACGAGGGGCTCGAGCGGCGCGTACAGGTAGCCGAGGACGCTGTCGACCATCGGTGCGCGGACGATCTTCCTCAACCGTTCCATCACGTGTCCTCCCGGGAGGTCATGTCGGTCTCAGCCGACCCAACGCTTGCGCAGCACCCGGCCGCTGCCGGGGGTCGCGTCCACACCGTCCGTGGTCATCTCGAACCGGCCGAAGTCGACGATGAACACCGAGGACGCGTGCGGGTCGAACCGCACGTCGATGGGGCGGTCCAACCCGGACAGGAAGGGGTGCACGGTCCACGTGCGCGAGTCGACCCGGGCCACGCTGCGGCCGACCGTCGGGCCGGGCGGGCCGGTCATCGGGGCCTCGTCGCCGAACAGCGCGACCAGGAGGTCGCCGGCGTGCGCGCCTCGTGGGATGACGTCGAACTTCACGGCGGCGCTGTGCGGGGGGAAGCGCACGAGCGGTCGCTGCGGGGCCGGTAGCTGGTCGTGGTTGGCGATGAGGGAGCGGAGCGGAGGTCCGCGCTCCGGGCGGTACCGCGGGTCGGTCACGGGCTCGCCGCCGACGAAGTCGGGCCAGCCATACCAGGCACCGGGCTGCACCTCGAAGAGCAGGTCGGGGGCGTTGCCGACCGGCCGGCTGCCCCGGTCGTCGGGGCCCTGGTCGGTGACCAACAGGCGCCCGTCGCGCAGGAACCCCAGGCCGTAGGCGTTGCGTAGTCCCCATGCGACCAGCTCGAGGTTGGCACCGTCGACGTCGCACCGCATCACCGCTGCGGTCGCTGGGAGCCCGGTAGGGATGGTCTGCCCGGCAGCGGTCGACGTGCCGAAGGGCACGAACGCCCCGGTGACGGCCTCCCCGCCGTCACTGACAGGGTCCGGCGTCACGGCGTTCTCACCGGTCAGGACGAGGTCGAAGCCGGGGATGTCGTGGGCGTGAGGCAACCGCCCGAGCCAGCCCACCTCGTAGGCGTCGAGCCCGACGATGCCCGTGTTGGTCAGCGCTCCCTGGCTGAAGTAGAGCCGCCCGTCCGGCCCGATCACGGTCATGTTCGTGTGGTAGTTGCCTGGACCCGGCAGGCCCTCGACCACCCCTTGGAGGCTGCTGTCGGCCAGGTCGAGGCGACTGATCCGCGCCGGATGGCCGCCCTCGGAGACGAACAGCGCACCGGCGTGGAACGTCAGGCCGTTGACCGGGGGACGCAGGCCCTCCACGAGCAGGTCGCGCTCCCCATCAGGTCGGAGCCGCCAGACCCGCCCGCCGGGCACCGCGCCCGCGAAGGGCAACCCCGCCTCGGCGACGTACGCGGTGCCTTGGTCGTCGAAGGTCAGGCTCGTCGGGAACTCGAACCCGGCAGCCACGACGTCTACAGCAGCGGACGCGGCGACCTCCTCGCTCAACGCTGTGGCTCGATCGCGTCTGGCGCCACGTCAGGTCCCCTCACCGTTGATCGTCATCATGCTCCTGACGCACGGTCACCGGCAGCGGCGACCGCCAGGCGGCCCTCGACCCGTCGGGCGGCGAACCAGAACAGCACCGCCACCGCGACCACCAGCAAGAACATCACGGTCTGGTCCACGAAGCTGGCGGCGACGGCCCCCGTCACCGCGTACACCGCAGCGGGGACGAGGTTGCCGGCCGCTCCGGCCAGCAGCGCGGGTCCGAGCCGCAACCGCGACGTCCCGGCGACGATGGCGGTGGTCTCGGCGAGCATCGGCAGGGGCCGCGTCACGACGATCGCGAGCAGGCCGTAGCGGGCGAGCAGGCGATCCGCCCGCTGCCGCTGGTCGGTTGGGACGATCCGGTCGACGAGCCGTTGCCCGCGGCGCCCGATGACGAAGGCGACCAGCGTGGCTCCCACGCCGCCGGTGAGCGACAGTGCCGCGCCCACCGCCACCCCGAACAGCGCGCCGTGGGTCACCATCACCGCACTCGACGGCACGGGCAGGACGACGTCTGCGACCAGGAGCCCGACGCCGAGCACCGCGGCCAGCATCCCCGCCGCGTTGAGCCAGGCACCGGGGTCGGTGAGCAGCGGCACCTCGAGCGCCTCAACGACCGCGAACGACGCCAGGAAGAGCGTCAGGAGGCCCGCCACGATCACGACGTACGGGTGGCGCACCTGGTTCTCCTGATGGACGGTTGTCCGCGGCGTGACGGCCTCGACAGCGAGCTTAGAGTCGACGTGTGCAGGCTTCCGCGGACGCCCGTCCGACGGGTCGGCGGGCCTGATGACGAACCGGTGACGTCGGACGGACAGGCGGGGGGGTTCGAGGTGACAACGTTGGATGAGCAGGCAGACGGACGGCTCGGCGAGTACGACCGGAGGGTGCTCGCGGAGGTGGCGGCCTGGCTAGAGGGCGAGCCTGGGTTGGCGGAGCGGGTGCTGGGCACCGTCTCCGCGGCGAGCAGGGCGGCCGTCGATCGGGTTCTGGATGCGCCGCCGGTGCGGGATGCTGTTCGCCGCGCCACCGAGGAACTACTCGACCGGCTCGAACGGCTCGACGCGTCCCCCGCGTCCGCGGACCCGAGTCTGCCGAGCGAGCCGACGGCGGACCTGCTGGCTGAAGCCGATGCGGAGGCCGACCGCTACCAGCAACGTGTGACGCGGGCGCTGTCGGTGCAGGGTGCGGCGGCGGGTGCTGTGTCGACGAACCTGGTGGCGGCCGTCTTGGCGGTGACGACGGACGTGGCCGCTGCGACGGTCGGGTTGACGCGGGCGTCGGTTGGCGTCCTCGAGCTGTACGGCGTCCCGGCGTCCCGGCGGCGCGCCATCGGCATCCGGACGGTGTTGGCCGCCGGTGAGCGCGATCCCGGCGTCCGCCGCCGCGAGCTGATCGCGACCGTCGGCGCGGCGTCGGCCAGCGCCGACGGCGACGTCGGCCGCGTGATCGCGGATCAGCTCGGGCCACGAGCCGTGATCGAGGTCGCCGAACAAGCCATCCGCCGGGTTGCCCGGCGGCGCGTCCTGGCGTTCGTCCCACTCTTCGGTGCCGCGGCCGGAGCCGCCGTCTCCAACGTGATGACCCGCCAGGTGTGCGAGACGGCACGCCAGACGGGGAGGCTGTACCACCTGCAGGAGCGGACCGGCCTCCCGGTCGATGCGCTGCTGTTGTCGTGAGCCGGAGGCCGGCCGTGAGCGCGAACGTTGCGGGGTCGTCTCCGGCCGTTACGGGGCGGGTTGCAGACCCGCGTTCTGATCCACCGGCCGCGCGAGGGCGAGCGCGAAGCGGCCGCGGCGGTCGGTGTCCCACCGCTGCAGCCGGAGCCCGGCCCCGGCCAGCTCATCGACGACCTGGCTACGGGTGAACTTGTACGAGCTCTCGGTGTGCAGTTCCTCGCCGGCCGTGAACCTCACCGTGATCCGCAGGTCAGGGAACGTGGCGCTGATGTCCCGCGAGGCACGGAGCGACATCTCGATGCTGGCGCGGTGTTCGTCGTACCGGGCGACGTGCTCGAACGCATCCGGAGGCAGCTGCGCGCCGAGTTCGCGGTTCAGGACGGAGATCAGGTTGCGGTTGAACGCAGCCGTCACACCAGCCCGGTCGTCGTAGGCGGCCCGAAGGACCGAAGGGTCCTTGACCAGGTCCACGCCCAGCAGGAAGTGATCGCCGCCGTGGAGTGCGAGCGCGACCTGCTCGAGGAGCGCGGCGCGTTCGCCGCGGTCGAGGTTCCCGATCGTCGAACCGAGGAAGACGAGGAGGCGCCGCCCACTGCGTGGGATGGCGGGAAGATCACGGCGGAAGTCACCCACCAGGCCGTCGACCTCCAGCCACGGGAGGTCGGCGGCGAGCCGGTCGGCCGCGCCCCGCAGCGCAGCCTCGCTGACGTCGAGCGCCACGTACCGGGAGCCGGTCCCGACGTCGTGCATGGCGTCGAGCAGTAGGCGGGTCTTGCGCGCCGAACCGGATCCGAGCTCCACCAGCTCGACCGGTCGGGTCTCACGGACGATGTCACCGGCTCGTGCCCGGAGGATCTGGGCCTCGGCGCGGGTGAGGTAGTACTCGGGGAGTCCGGTGATGCGCTCGAACAGTGCGCTCCCCCGCGCGTCGTAGAAGTACTTCGGAGGCAGGGCCTTGCGCCGGCCCGTCAACCCGGTCCGGACGTCGTCGGCCAGCTGTTCCCGGAGCGACCGCACATCCGACAGGTGACGCACCGTCACACGCTGTGCTGCCGGGGGAGCGACCTCCCCAGCGGCCGACTCGTGGTCCGACGTCGCCACGGGCTGTCCTGTCTTCCTGCCGGCCCCGTTCGAACGCGCGACCCTACTGCCGTCCGTTGACCGTGGTCAGCTGCGTTCGGCGACGCCGAGGACGTGAGGGGAGGCCGGGAGCATCCACGGTGACGGCGCGAAACGGAACGCATCCAGGTCGGTGATCTCGAACCCGGCCGCTTCGATCGCGGCCGCGGTGTCCCGGCTGACGTGGCAGCCACCGCTGACGTGCGGCCACACGAGGTCGACCGCCCGTTGGATGCGGCGCAGCCACCGTTCGGACGCTTCGACGTGCTCGTAGAACCGCAGCTGCCCTCCGGGACGCACGACACGCGCGAGCTCGCGGAGTGCCGACTGCTGGTCGGGCACTGAGCACAGCACCAACGACGCCACGGCCGCGTCGAACGTGGCGTCGTCGGCTGGCAGGTCGTCGGCGAGGCCCGCCACCACGCGCACCGGAACCCGGGCCTGGCGCGAGGCTTCCCGCGCCCGCTCACGCAGGTAGGGCTCCGGCTCGACCGCCAGGACGTGCGCGACGGTCTGGGGGTAGTGGGCGAAGTTGCGGCCGTTACCGGCGCCGACCTCGATCACGTGGCCCACGAGGCCGCGCAGCAGCGCCCGACGGTGTTCGACCACACCGCGGGCGTCGAGGGCCCTGCTCAGCCGTTCGTACCCGCGGGCGAAGATCGGTCGACCGCTCGCACCGCCGCGGCGACAGGTCACCGCTACGACAGGCGTGGGATCAGCTCGCGCTCGGAGAACCGCAGGAACCCGTCCTGATCGGGTCCCACCTGGTGCAGGTAGACGTGGTCGTAACCGGCGTCGCTGAAACGATCGATCATCTCGAGGTGGCGTTCGGGATCGGGGCCGCACGCGACCAGCTGCGTCAAGCGATCCTCGGTGACCAGCTGCACGGCCTGCTCGAACTGCTTCGGCGTGCGGAACTCGGTGTTCTCGTCGCTGGTGAGGCCGATCTGCGGCCAGTGCTCCATCGCCGTGCGGACAGCCTCGTCCTCCGACTCCGCCCAGCAGACGGTGATCTGGCCGTACCGCGGCTTGTCGTCACCGCCGGCCTGGCGGAACGTTCCGACGACGTCCGAGCTCGGAGCCAGGCCGACGAGGGCATCGCCGAGTCGCCCCGCGAGCTCGGCGGCGGATGGGCCGCTCGCAGCGACCGCCAGCGGTGGGGGATCGTCGGGCAGCGTGTACAGACGGGCGTCCTCGACCGTGTAGTGGCGGCCACGGTGGGTCACCACATCGCCGGTCCACAACGCCCGGATGACCTCGATGGCCTCCTCGAGCATGTCATGACGGACGTCGGTGGCGGGCCACGCGGCACCGGTGACGTGTTCGTTGAGGCGCTCGCCGCTACCGACGCCCAGGAAGAACCGGCCGGGGAGCATCGCCGCCGACGTCGCCGCCGCCTGGGCCACGATGGCCGGGTGCACGCGCATCGTCGGGCATGTCACGCCCGTGCCGACGACGAGCGCGTCGGTCACCTGCGCGATCGCCCCGATCACGTTCCACACGAACGGGCTCTGCCCTTGCGCGTCGAGCCACGGATGGAAGTGATCGGAGATCAGCGCGAACCCGTAACCGACGTCCTCGGCGCGGCGGGCGTTGGTGACCAGATCCGACGGGCGGTGCTCCTCGCACGACAGCGCGTAGCCGAGCTGGACCATCCGCTCCTAGCTCCCGTCGCCGGTGTCGTCCTCGTCGGCGCGCTGCTCGGGGGTGTGACGCGGGCCCGGCTGGGGGGCGGTCTCTTCCTCGTCCTGGCCGGTGCGTTCCTGTGGGGTGTAGCGGGGGGTGTCTGGATCACTGTCTTCGCGTTGCTCGCTCACGCTGTTGCCTTCCGCGGGTCCGTCTGGGTCAGCTCGCCACGTCCTCGGCTCGCTCGGTCGCCTGCTGGCTACGGATGTGTTGCGTGTCGTCGTGGATCTCGTCGATCTCGTCGCGGATCTGGCGGAGTTCGCGTCTGAGGTCGGTGATCTCCTCACGCAACGGGCTGATCTCCTCACGCAACGGGCCGACGGCCGCCTGCTGGGCCAACCGCAACGGCGCCTGCACCAGTTGACTTGCGGTCTCCTTGAACCTCGCCATCGTTGCTCCTCGTCGCGGGTCTACAACCGACGGTACGGACGCCGGTTCAGCCCGCGGGGCTCTCGGTTGGTCGTTCGTTCACGACGCTGCGAGCGGCCACTGGCGAGGCGACCGGGCCCGAGGAGGCGACGTCTGAACAGGACGTCAGCGAAGAACGACGCGCCGAGAAGGGATCGTGACCAAGGGCGGTGAACCCCCCATCGACGTCGTGCGTCTCGCCGTCGACCGCGACGCTGGTCAGGGCCCAGTGCGAGCGGGGAGACTCGAACTCCCACCCCCTGTCGGGGACCAGGACCTAAACCTGGCGCGTCTGCCGGTTCCGCCACGCTCGCGCGGCGTCAGGGTACGGCCGGGCGGGTCGGTCGGGGCCCACCGTAGGCTGCGCCGATCGGTGAGGAGACCGTCGTGCGCGACGATCGCGGATGGGCGGGGCGCCGCTTGCGGTGGGGGCGCACCGCTGCCGTGGCGCTGATGACCGCCGCGCTGGTCACCATCCTGGCGGTCGTCGGGGTGGTGCTGTCCGGCGGCGGCCAGCCCCGCCGCCCCGCAGCGTCCCCGGACCCCCTCGCGTCGGCCGACGGGATCGTGCTCCGCGATCTCGTCGTCACCGACGCGCTCGATCCACGGACGGGTCAACCGGCCGCTCCCCGGGACCGCTTCGAAGTCGGCGAACGGGTCGTGGTGTGGGTCGACGTGGCGTACGACCGCAGCCGCCCGGGCCGCGACGTCCTGCGGTTCGTGTTCACGCGGACGGATGCGGACGTTAGCGAGCTGTTCACGTCCACGGTGCGCATGCCGCAGCCGTTGGGTGTCGCGACCGCAGGTCTGAGCTCCGCGTACACCCAGCAGCCGGGTCGCTACCAGGTGACCGTCTACGCCAACGACCAGCCACTGGCCAGCACGGATTTCACGGTGGCCGCATGAAGCGCTCGCCGCCGTGGGCTCTCGATGGCCTCTGCTGTGCCCCGCCAGGGACTCGAACCCCGAACCTGCCGATTAAGAGTCGGATGCTCTGCCAGTTGAGCTAGCGGGGCGAACCGTCCACACGGTGCGTGAGAGGACGGACGCGGGGTGAGTGAGGGGATTCGAACCCCCGACCTCCTGGACCACAACCAGGCGCTCTCACCAGACTGAGCTACACCCACCAGGTGCGCGTGAAGGGTACGTGTGGGGGGTGGGACGTGCAAAGGTCCGTGGTATCACTCCCACCGACGTAACAGCTCGCTGAGGTCATCGCTTCCCACGTTCCCGCCGGACAGGATCACGCCGACCCGTCGGTCGCCGAGGCCCGCCGCGTCGCTGAGCACCGCCGCGAGCGCCACCACACCGCTGGGCTCCACGAGGAGCTTCAAGCGGTTCAAGACGAACGTCAACGCGGCGAGGATGGCCGCATCAGACACCGTGACGATCCGGTCCACCCGCTCCCGGTTGACGGCGAAGGTCAGCTCACCGGGGATGGTGGCCCGCAGGCCGTCCGCCACCGTCCGTGGAGTGGGGATCGACACCCTCTGGCCGGCGGCGAACGAACGGGCGGTGTCGTCACCATCCGCGGGCTCCACCCCCACGACCTCCACGTCGGCGAGCATCCCCCGGGCGGCGGTCGCGCACCCGGCGATCAGCCCGCCACCGCCGACGGGGACGACCAGAGCGTCGAGCGGTCCCGCGTCCTCGATCAGCTCCAGCGCCGCGGTGCCCTGACCTGCCATGACGCGTGGATCGTCGTACGGCGGGATGACCGTCCAACCGCGCTCATCGGCGAGTTGGCGGGCGATGTCCTCGCGATCCTCGCGCCGGCCGTCGTAGGTCACGATCATCCCGCCGTAGGCGATCGTGGCGGCGCGCTTGGCGGGTGGCGCGTCGGCCGGCATCACGATGGTTGCGGTCGTACCGAGCAGGCGTGCCGCCAGTGCCACCGCCTGAGCGTGGTTCCCCGACGAGTAGGTCACGACGCCCCGTGCGCGTTCCGCCTCGCCCAATGAGGCCATGGCGTTGTAGGCGCCCCGCAGCTTGAAAGAGCCCGCACGTTGCAGGTTCTCCGCCTTGCAGAGCACACGCCCCCCGCTGCGTTCATCGAGGGACCGTGCGGTGACAAGCGGAGTGCGGTGGACGACTCCTCCGAGCCGGCGCCCGGCGGCGCGGACGTCGTCGAGGTCGATCACGGCACATCAGCCTCCGGCGAGTTCGTGTCGCCAGGCGCCGGCAGCGCCCCGATCGCGCGCCCGGCAGCGCCCCGATGACCGAAGGCCCCGACGGGGGGCGGGGCCTTCGGGGCGCAGACGCCCATGGGCACCCGAAGGGCCCCGCATCTGTGCCGGGATCAACTCTAGGCCGACCCGGACCGCGAACGCGAGCGTCGCGCGAAGTTGCCTCGGGCCTCGAGACCTGCCTGCGGTACCCTGCCGTGGCGGCGATCGTGGCCGCGGACTCCTCGCGCCCGTAGCTCAATTGGACAGAGCAGCCGGCTTCTACCCGGTGTTCGTTGCAGGTTCGAGTCCTGCCGGGCGCGCTTCCAGCCCACTGCGTCAGCGGGGGCGACCGCGCGGGATGTACCCCTTGGGCATCGGCAGGTCGCTGTCTGAAAGGGCCCGTAGCTTCGTGTCGAGCGACTCGACGTCGTGCTTCTTGATCCGGCGCGGCAGACGCATCAGGTGCATCCGCAGTTCCCGCAACCCGACCTCACCTTCGCCGTCCCCGATGATCACCTCGTGGACCGGTGTGTCGCCGACCACACGCTGCATGCGTCTGTGTTCCTTCTTCAACATCGCCTGCACGCGCGGACGTGCCCCCTCCCCGACGAGCACGACGCCAGGCCGTCCCACGACGCGGTGAACGAGGTCCTGCTTGCGAGTCACCGCCACGGCGGGGGTGACCCGCCACGGCCCGCGCATGGTCTGGACCACCGCCAGTGCAGCACCGGGTCTCCCCTCGATCGATCCGAGCTGGACAGAGGTGGCCCGCCGACCGAGGACCACAACCGCAGCCAGCAGCCCCAGCGTGACCCCGACCGCGGCCCCCACGATCGCGTTCCCGGTCAGCAACCCGACCGCGAACACGATCGCGAAGACGCCCACCCCCACGGCGACCATCAGCGGCACCGCCCGCGGGTCGGCCTCGCGCGTGGTCTGGATCACGAGCCATATCTGTCGCAGTCGGTCCATGCGCGCCACACCGATCGGGTCCGCCGCGAGCGTAGACGCCACCGGCTAGATGGTTCCGGTGGGTGGTGGGCGGGTGCCCGAACGTCCGGCACCGCGTCGGCTGCGACGCGCCATGCTGCGAGGGCACCTGCTCGAACGAAGAACGCGACGGAGATCCTCGTGCGGAGGCTGTCCGACCCACGCCGCCTCGCGGGCACGGTGGCCGTGCTGGTCGCGACCGCCGCCTGCGGGCCTGCAGGGCAACCCGGGCCCGCCACCACCCCCACCCAGGAGGTGACCCCCACCCCGGGTGAGGTCACCGCCACGGCTGCCGCCCGAGGCGATCCTCTTGAGGAGGAACATGGCGCGGCCGAGCACATGACGGTGTGGGCGACCTCGATCGTGGTCGGCATCCACGAGGTCACCGAACTCGAGGGCGAGGTTCACGCGAACGCGGTGGAGCTGCGTTCCCACCTCGACTTCCTGCTCCGCGAGCATGCGGCTCTGGTCGGCCACGCCACCCACGCCGCCGTCGGTGGCGCCTACAGCCCTCGTGCGGCTGTGGAGGTCGCGCTCACCCACAACACCGAAGAGTTGGCGAACGAGATCCGTCAGCTGTTCGACAGTCCCCTGGCCGAACGCTTCGAGGAGGCCTGGACAGCCCACGTCGACCACGAGCAACGCTACGTCGAGGCGATCGTGGCGCGCGACGCCACCGCTGCCCGTGTGGCGATGCAGGACCTGCGACGCAACGCCGACGAGCTCGCAGACACGGTGGTGGCGCTGACCGGTGGCACCGCCGACCGGGCGGTGGTCGCCGAGGACATCACCGTGCACGTCGACACGATCACATCGGCCGTTGACGTCCACGACCAGCCCGACCAGTGGTACGGCGCACTGCGCGACGCCGTCGACCGCATGGGGGACGTCGCCGCGGGGCTGGCCGGAGCGATCGCCGAGGCTCAGCGCTTGGAGGGCGACATCGACTCCGAGGTGGCTCGTCTGCGTGCTGAGCTGGCCGGCCGCATGGTCGATGACGTGGTGTTCACCGCGATGCTGACGCGCGCCACGTTGGCTCCCGACGAGGACCCGGCGCCGGTTGAGGACGTGGTCGACGCGGTCACCCGGTCGCTCGCCGAGACCCTCGGCGAGCCGCTGGGAGACGAGTTCAGCTCGCATCTCGAGGACCTCTGGCACGAGCGGACCGACGCCCTGGTGGCCTACGCCGAGGCAGTGGCCGAGCACGTCAAGGCCGAGGAGGCCGGCGAGGAGATCGGCGAGGCCGAGAAGGCCGCCGAGGAGGACGCCCTGAAGCGGCTGCACCGGTTCTCCAAGGAGCTCGCCACGCTGCTGGAGGAGGCCACGGGCGGGGCGCTGGGGGTGGCGATCATGGAGCGAGACGCCGCTGAACACGTCCGGACGATGACCGCGACGATCGACGCGCAAGCACATCGCGTGTAGACGGTCGCGAGCACGGCCGCCACCACCGCGTCTTAGCCTGTCTGGTCGCCGCGTGTGGCCTCGGTTGGCCTCCCACAGCCGACCGTCCGGACGGCCAGGGTGCTGTGCTCGCCCGCTCGCGTGGCCCCCCGCCGGGCTCGGCTACAGTCGGCCGCATGCTCGATTGGGCTCGGTCGGCGGGGCGGCGTGTGCGGCGGTGGTCAGCCCGTTCAGCTGCGGTGGCCGCCGGCCTGCTGGTCGTGTTCGCGGGCGGGTGTACCTGGCAGGCGGGCGCGCTGCAGCCCAAGGGCCCGGCCGCCGAGCGCCTGTACGAGGTGTTCCTGATCTCCTTCTGGACCGGACTGGCCGTGTACGTCATCGTCGGCGGCCTGGTGCTGATCGCCATGTTCCGCCGTCGCCGCGCCGACGAGGACGCGGCGCGCTTCCCGACCAACCGCTTCGTGTTCATCGGCGGGCTGCTCGTGCCCGCCGTGATCCTGATGGGCATGATGGGAGCCACGTTCCTGTACCTGGCCCAGGAACCCCAGAGCGGTGAGCTCCCCGTCACCGTGATCGGCCACCAGTACTGGTGGGAGGTGCACTACCCCGAGCACGACGTGATCACCGCCAACGAGATCCAGATCCCGACGGGGACGGACGTCGAGTTCCGGTTCGAGTCGGTCGACGTGATCCACTCGTTCTGGGTCCCGGAGCTGCACGGCAAGTCCGACCTGGTACCTGGGCGCACGACTCGCCTGGTGGTCCGTGCGGACGAGCCTGGCCGCTACCGCGGTCAGTGCGCCGAGTACTGCGGCTTGCAGCACGCCAACATGGCGTTCGAGGTGGTCGCCGTGTCCCCGGAGGACTTCCGGACCTGGGCCGAGGCACAAGCCCGCCCCGCGGTGGTGGACGACCCTCGGGGCGAGGAGCTGTTCGAGCGCCATGCGTGCGCGGCCTGTCACGCGATCCGCGGCACGGACGCCGACGGGCAGATCGGTCCGGACCTGACCCACCTGGCCAGCCGGGCCATGCTCGGAGCGGGGACCGTCCCCAACGACCGCGGCCACCTGTCCGGATGGGTCGTGAACTCACAGACGATCAAGCCCGGCAACGAGATGCCGCCGATCACCACGCTCGAACCCGACGAGCTGCACGCGCTGCTCGACTACCTGGAGAGCCTCCAGTGACCACGACGCTGTCCCGGTCGGCCGTGGCGGAACGCCTCGACGAGATCTGGTCCGACCAGCCCGGGATCGTAGGGTTCCTGACCACGGTCGACCACAAGCGGATCGGGATCCGCTACTTCGTCACGGCCCTGACCTTCTTCGTGATCGGCGGGATCCAGGCGCTGCTGATGCGCACGCAGCTGGCGGTGCCCGAGAACACGTTCATCGGTCCTCAGCTGTACAACCAGCTGATGACGATGCACGGCGTGACGATGATCTTCCTGTTCAACACCACGATCTGGGGTGGGTTCGGCAACTACTTCCTCCCGCTCCAGATCGGTACGCGGGACATGGCGTTCCCGCGCTTGAACGCGATGTCGTACTGGTTCTTCCTGCTGTCGGGGATCTTCCTGTACACCAGCCTGTTCATCGGGTTGATGCCCGACGGCGGCTGGTTCGCCTACCCGCCGCTGACCGAGAACGAGTTCCTGCCGAACCTCACGATGGACTACTGGGCCATCGGGCTGGCGTTCCTGGGGGTGTCGACCACCGTCGGTGGCATCAACTTCATCGTGACGACCTTCAAGATGCGCGCCCCCGGGATGAGCGCGAGCCGGCTGCCGATCTTCGTGTGGTCGATCCTGGTCATGTCGTTCATGATCGTGTTCGCCCTGCCGGCGATCACGCTCGCGCAAGTGCTGCTCGAGCTCGATCGTGCCTTCGGCTTCCGCTTCTTCGACCCGGTCGCGGGCGGTGACCCGGTTCTCTACCAGCACCTGTTCTGGCTGTGGGGCCACCCGGAGGTCTACATCGTCTTCGTGCCGGCCACCGGTGTGGTGTCCATGATCGTGGCGTCCCTGTCGCGGACACCCCTGGCGGGCTACCTGCTGGTGGCTGCCGCCTTGGTGGCGCTCGGCTTCCTGAGCTTCGGGGTATGGGTACACCACATGTTCACGGTCGGGCTGGGCTTCATGGCGCTGAGCTTCTTCTCGGCTGCGAGCTTCATGGTCAGCATCCCCAGCGGGGTGCAGTTCTTCGCCTGGATCGGGACCCTGTGGAAGGGCAGACCGATCTTCAACACGGCGATGCTGTTCGTCATCGGGGCCTTGTTCGTCTTCCTGGCGGGCGGGATCACCGGCGTGATGGTCGCCATGATCCCCTTCGACCTCCAGGCCCAGGACAGCTACTTCGTCGTGGCTCACTTCCACTACACGCTGGTCGGGGGCTCGGTGTTCCCGGTCTTCGGCGGCCTGTACTACTGGCTGCCGAAGATCACCGGGCGGTTGATGAACGAACGGCTCGGCAAGTGGAGCTTCTGGTTGGTCTTCATCGGTTTCAACGTGACCTTCCTCCCGCTGCACCTGCTCGGCCTGTGGGGCATGCCCCGGCGTTACTACACCTACCTGTCCGGACTCGGCTGGGACGGCATCAATCTGGCTGCGACCATCGGGGCGTACGTGCTGGCGGTGGGCTTCGGGCTGTCGTTCGTCAACTTCCTGTGGAGCCGCAAGCGTGGCCCTCTGGCCGGGGCGAACCCGTGGGGGGCCGGCGAGCTGGAGTGGTCCACCCCGTCGCCGGTGCCTGAGTACAACTTCCTGGAGTTCCCCCGGGTCACCAGCCGGTACCCGCTGTGGGAGCAGGACCTCGAGGCGGTCAGCGACGAGGAGGAGGGCCCGCCACCCGAGCGTCCGGTGCTCCTACCAGGCGAGGAAGAGGAGGAGCACTACACGCTGGCCACCGGCGGGGTGGACGCCGTGCCCGAGCAGGTCATGCCGATGCCGAGCCCGTCACCGTGGCCCCTCGGGGTCGCGGTGGGGACCATGATCTTCTGCTTCGGGGTGCTGACCCGCGGGTTCTGGCTCGGGTTGTTCGGGGTGGGAGTGATCGCTGTGTCGCTGTTCCTTTGGTACTGGCCGGAGTGGATCGAGGAGGAGGTCGAGCTGGAGGGCACCGAGGTGGAGGAGGCCCTGCGATGACGACCATGCCGCCGACAGGCGAGCAGCCATGAGCGGTGTCGGGACCACCGCACACGGGCCGGTCGTCGAGATCCGCCCGGGCCGGTCGACCGCCTGGTGGGGGATGATCAGCCTGATCGCGACCGAGGGTGTGCTGTTCGGTCTGCTCCTGTTCGTCTACTTCTACTTCTGGGCCGGTCTGGGTGACTGGCCACCACCCGGGCTGCCGGTGCCGGAGCTGGTCGGGTCGGGGGTCCGTTCTGTGATCCTGCTCGGCAGCACGGCACCGGTGATCCTGGCCGAGCGCAGCCTCATGGAACGCGGAGACACCGCCAAGTGCGCCATGTGGCTCGTCGTCGCCCTCGCGATGGCCGCGATGTTCCTGATCGGCCACATCCAGGAACAGTTCCTTCTGTTCACGGAGATCTCCCCGACCGAAACCGCGTACGGCTCCGCGGTGGTGACGATCCTGAACTTCCACGCGGTACACCTGATCATCGGCATGATGGCGATGACGTTCGTGCTGATCCACGTGCTCCGCCGCCGGATCACGGCGGAGCGCCACGCGATGCTGGAGATCGGCGGGATGTACTGGCACTTCGTCGACGTGATCTGGATCTTCGTGTACAGCGCGCTGTACATCTCGCCACGCGTGCTGTCCGGCTGAACCGATGATGATGGCGGAGAAGGCGGAACACGCCGGCGGGATGGGGCTGTGGTACGGCCTGGTCGCCGGGGTCGCGTTCTGGGGTGCCCACGTGGCCGGGATGGCCGCGATCACCCCCTACGTGTGCCACAGCGGCCAGATGGTCTGGTACCACGTGCTCACGTTCGCAACGCTGGCGCCGACCGCGGCGGCGCTGATCCCGACCTGGGCGGCGTGGCGGGACGAGGACGCCTCGTCGGGGGTGCGCTTCCTCGGGGGGATGGGGCTCCTGCTCACCGCCATCTTCGGTCTGGCGATCATCGCTGAGTACGTCCCGGTGTTCATCTTCGACCCGTGTGCGGCCTGATGGGCCGCACCGTCGTCGCCCACGCTGGTCAGCCGCTCAGCCCCGAACGCTTCGCGACAGCGTGGAGCTTCGAACCGCTGATCGTGGTGGTGCTCGTCGCTGGGGTGGCGCTCTACGGCGCCGGGCTGCGGCGGGTGCGCTCCACGGAGGCCGGCCGCCGTGCGCTGCCGCCGTGGCGGTCGCGGTGCTTCGCTGCCGCGGTGACGGTCGCCGCGGTGGCGTTGCTGTCGCCCCTCGAGGCTCTCGCGCACGAGCTGTTCGGGGCGCACATGCTGCAGCACGTGCTGCTGACACTGGTGGTGCCACCGCTGCTGGTGCTCGCCCGTCCGGTGCTGGTCGGGTCCATGGGGCTGCCGCTGCGCGCCCGCCGGACCCTGTCCGTGGCGCGGGTACGCCTGCCACAGCCGGGGACCCGCCCGGTCGGCTTCGCGGTTGCGGCCGTGGTCGTGCACGTCACGACCCTGTGGGTGTGGCACGTACCGGCGCTGTACGAGGCGGCGCTCGACCACGCGATCGTCCACGTGGTGGAGCACACCACGCTGATCGCCGGGGCGCTGCCGTTGTGGTGGGTCGCGGCCGAGCCGCGCGGTCGGTACGCCAACGCGGTCGGGGTGGCGGCCCTGTTCGCCGGCGTGTTCCAGTCGGGCGTCCTGGTCCGGCTGGTCACGTTCGCCGGTGAGGCGTGGTACCCGCACCACATCGTGGGGGCACTGCGGTGGGGCCTGACACCGTTGGAGGACCAGCAGCTCGC
>JALYHG010000046.1 GCA_030776725.1 Actinomycetota bacterium | reverse complement strand
TCCTGACCGCCGGGATCGTGTTCGGCGCCTGGTGGTCCTACGAGGTGCTCGGCTGGGGTGGTTACTGGGCGTGGGATCCGGTGGAGAACGCGTCGCTGCTGCCGTGGCTGACGGCCACCGCCTTCATGCACTCGGCGGTCGCGCAGCGGCGCCGTGGCGTCCTGCAGGCCTGGAACATCTCCCTGATCGTCGCGACGTTCGCCCTCACCATCTTGGGCACGTTCCTGACCCGGTCCGGCGTGGTCAGCTCCGTGCACAGCTTCACCCAGTCGGCCGTGGGCCCCGTGCTGCTGGCCTTCCTCGCCGTCGTGCTCGTCGCTTCGCTGGCGTTGTTCGCCGCTCGGGCGCACCTCATCGCGTCAACCCCGCGCCTGGAGTCGATCGCTAGCCGCGAAGGCGCCTTCCTCGTCAACAACCTCCTGCTGGCGGTGTTCACGTTCGTCGTGCTCATCGGCACGACCTACCCGGTGCTGGTCGAGGCAGCCAGCGGCGCGCAGCTGTCGGTGGGTCGACCGTTCTTCGATCGGTTCACCGTCCCGATCGCGTTCGCGCTGCTGTTGACCATGGGGGTGGGGCCGCTGCTGCCGTACCGCGTCGCAGCCGGTTCGCTCGTGCGTGAACGGCTGCGCATCCCGGTCCTCGCCGGGCTCGCTGGGGCCGCCGTGCTGGCGTTCACCGCAGGCGTCGCGTCGGTCGTGGTGGTCGGCGGGTTCGCCGCAGCGGTCCTGGCCGCCGTCGCCCGGCAGCTGGCAGCAGCGGCGGCACGCCATCCCGCTGGCGGGCACGTCGCGGTGGTGCGCGTGCTGCGCGGCAACCCCGGGTACTGGGGCGGTCAGATTTCCCACGTGGGGGTGGCGCTGATGGCGTTCGCGATCGCCCTGTCGGGGGGGTTGGCGGAGCGGTCGACGGTGACGCTCACGCAGGGAGGTTCGGCGCACTTCGCCGGCTTCGAGCTTCACCTCGACGAGATCGCCCGCTGGGAAGAGCCCCACCGGTCGGTGGTCGCGGCTCGGGTCGACGTGTCGCGGGGCGGCACCCCGGCGGGGATGCTGGAGCCGCGGATCAACGAGTACCGCCAACGCGCCCAGCCGATCGGGACCCCGTCGGTGCGCTCCACGTTCGCCGGTGACCTGTACGCGTCGGTCGCCGCGATGGGCACCGACGAGGTGACCGTCAACCTCTACCGCTACCCGCTGCAATGGATGCTGTGGATCGGCGGCGTGGTGGTCGCCGCCGGGGGGTTGTGGGCGTTGATCGGCGGCCGCCGGCGGCGCGACCCCGCGCCCACCCACACCCGTGTCGCCGAGGCGAGCCAGAAGGTGGGCACCCGTGCCTGACCGCATCCGGCGGCTGGCGACGACCGGTGCGGCGCTCGTGCTGGCGGCTGGCATCGTCGTCGGCCTGCTCACCGCCGACGCGCGTGAACCAGACCGGGTGCACGAGCTCGCGTCGCAGCTGCGCTGCCCCGTCTGTCAGAGCGAGTCCGTCGCCGACTCCCCGTCCGAGACCGCCCGCCAGATGCGGGCACGCATCGCGGAGCTCGTCGCCGACGGCCGGTCCGACGCCGAGGTGCTCCAAGAGTTCGTCGACGGCTACGGGCAGTGGATCCTCCTCGAGCCGCCCTTCAGCCGGTCCAGCGCGCTGTTGTGGGTCCTGCCCGGGGCGGTGCTCATCACCGGGATCCTCGTCGTGGCCCGCGTCACGTCGCGCCGCCGCCGGCCGCAGGTGGAGCTGACGCCCGATCGACGCGCGGCGGTAGCGCGTGCACTCGCCGAGCTCGACGACGGCGAACAGGGCGTGCGATGAGCGCCGGCACCAGGCGTCTGGAGGAGCGCAAGCGGCAGGCGCTGCGTGACCTCGCCGACGTCGAACGTCAGGTCGCCGACGGCGAGATCGACCCGGTCACCGCCACCGCCCTCCGCGAGCTGTACACGGGCGAGGTCGCCGAGGCCCTCGACGCGCTCGACGCCGCCGCCGAGGAGACACCGCCGGCGCGAGGTCCGGTCGCCACCGACCGCCGCCGGCGACGCTGGATGACCGGCGGGGTGCTGGTGGCCGCAGTCGCCACGACGGCGCTCGCGGTGCCACGCTTCGCGCTCGATCGGCCCGACGGCGGTTTCGTCACCGGCACGCAGGTGGGCAGCCCCGACGTCGCGGCCATCCCGATCGAGGCGCTGGAGGAGGTCGTCGCCGACAACCCCGGCGTGGTCGGGATGCGCCTGCTGCTCGCCGACCGCTACCTCGCCGAGGACGACCTGGCAGCGGCGTTCGAGCACTACCGGGCGGTGCTCGACATCGAACCCCACCCCAAGGCCCTCGCCAGGACCGGGTGGCTGGTGTTCCTCGACGGTCAGGTCGACCTCGCCGAGCAGCTGCTCGACGCCAGCCTGCAACGCGAACCCGACGACATCGAGACGCTGTGGCTGAGCGCGTACGTGGCCCTGCACGGACGCGGCGACGCCGCTGCGGCCGCCGCGATCGCCGAGGAACTCCTCACCCGCGACGACCTCGGCGGCGACAACCGCGCGGTCGTCGAAGCGCTGCTGGCCCAGGCGCGGCAGGAGCAGGGACGGTGACCGACGGGTCGCTGAAGCGAAACCACGCCGACGACGGCGAACCTCCGGTCGAGGGGGTCGACTCCGGCGTGCGCTGGCCCCGGTGGTTGGCCCTGGGCGGTGTTTTCCTGACCATCGCCGTGGCCGCCGCCTTCGGCACCCGCTTCGGCACCGACCCGACCACCGTCGACTCCCCGCTGATCGGTCGCCCCGCCCCAGACGTCACGTTGCCCTACCTGGAACGCGACGGCGAACTGGCGCTCGCGGACCTGCGTGGACAGGTCGTGGTCGTCAACTTCTGGGCGTCCTGGTGCGTCCCCTGCCGCGAGGAGCACGCCGACCTCGTCGCCGCCGCCGCTGCCTACGAAGACCGCGGTGTCACGTTCCTCGGCATCGTCTACCAGGACCGCCGCGAGCAAGCGATCGCCTTCCTCGACGAGCTCGGGCGGGGCTACGCCCACCTGGAAGACCCGGGCTCACGCGCGGCCATCGCGTTCGGCCTGTTCGGCATACCCGAGACGTTCTTCATCGACGCCGACGGCGTCGTGGCGGCGAAGGTCCTCGGCAAGACGGACTACCCCACACTCAGCGCGACCCTGGACGC
>JALYHG010000045.1 GCA_030776725.1 Actinomycetota bacterium | reverse complement strand
GATGATCGCCCGGACCCACCGGCAGGTCGACCAGCTCAACCGCGCCGCCCGACAGCGCCGCATCGAGGCCGGCCAGATCACCGGTCGCCACGTACGCACTCCGGACGGACGTCGGTTCGCGGCCGGGGACCGGGTGGTGTGCCTGCGCAACGACCGGCGGTTCGACGTTGACAACGGCGCCCGTGCCACCGTCGTCGCGGTCCATCCCGACGGCGCGCTCAAGCTCCGGCCCGACGGCTACGATCACGAGATCACGCTGCCTGCCAACTACCTCGCCGAGGGCAACCTCGCACACGGCTACGCGATCACCGGTCACAAGGCCCAGGGGCTGACCGTCGACCACGCCTTGATCGTGGCCGACGAAACCATCGACGGCGAGTGGGGCTACGTCGCGACGTCCCGCGGCCGGCACACCAACCACCTCTATCTGGCCGATCCCAACCTCGCCCACCCCAGACGGCACGCCCCCGAGCCGGCCGAGGACCCGACCGAGGGTCTGGCGCGTCGCCTCCGCATATCGAGAGCCGACACCCCGCTCGCCGACCGGGACGTCTACGACCCCACCGAGACCGCGATCCGCTGGCAGCAGCTCGCCCACCAGCTGCACGACGCGCGCGAGGTCGACCCGCCGCACCCTGCATCCCCAGCTCGACGAGCTTGCCGAGCAGCTGGAGACCTTGCGGGTCTGGTACGCCCGCGACCGTGCGGAACTCGGGGAGATCACCTCCGGGCTCTCGCGGCTGAGCAGGGCGTCACGCCGCGAGCGTTATCGCCTCAACGCCGCTCTGGAGGGCTACATCGATCGGGCGAACCGCATCGAAGAGCAGACCGCTGGCGTCCGTCGGCAGCTCGACAAGCTCGGCGACCGACGCGACACCGAGGCCTGGAAGGCCGAAGCGGACCGGCTCCGCGGCGTCCTCGACGCAGTGGCCGCCGACAGGCTGCGACGACACGAGCGGCAGCCTCCGGCCTGGCTGGGCGACACGCTCAGGCGAACCGCCCCACCGCCCCGACGTTCGTGCGGTCTGGCGCGAGGCCGCCACCCGGATGGAAGCGTTCCGTGTCCGCTGGCAGATCGATGACCCCGACCATGCCCTCGGTCCACCGACCGTTTCCGACGTCCAGAACCGCGACCGGACCGAACTCGTGTCCCAGCTCGGGCAGGCCATACGACAGATCAGGCTCCTCGAACAGCCCGAACGCGAACGTCGCCTCGTCCGTGAAACCAGCTTCTCCCGCGGGATCGGACGGTGAGCGTCCCTAACAGCGGCGCGCCACGGGTGCGCCCCCGGCCGGGTCATCCGCGGTGCGTACGCACCTCATCGAGCACTCGGGGCAGATCCGTCACGGTTTCGACCCAGATCCGATCCGGAGGACAGGTCCCGGGGCAGGGCGTGTGCGAGCAGGTTGCGGAACCGGTACAGCTCGGCCCACGGTTCAGCGCCAGCGTCGATGCCAGCGGTCACTCGGTGCGCTTCGGCGACGTTGCCGGCGGTGATCCAGAGTCGCTCGACGGCCAGCCGTGTCCGGACGTCGTCGTCCCACACGTCCCTGTCGTCGGGCAGGAGGTCGCTGATCTGCTCGAGCACCTCGACGAGCTGGTCGACCAGGAGTGGTCCGTTCACAGCTCCTGGGCGTCGACCGCGCCAGGAACGTCGTCGGTGATGACGTGCACGTAGGTACCCACCAGCGCGCTGGCCCTCGCCGACGCCTCAAGCGCCTGCCGGTAGCCGGGTTCGTCGGCGTGGACCACCACCGTCCCGTCGTCTCGCACCCGCACCGGATCGACGCCGAGTTCTGCGGCCAGAGCGCGCAGCGCCTTCGCGTGCTTTCGGACCTCCTCCGCGGAGGCCTTGCGGTCGGTAGTCGTCGTGCGTGTCATCGCGATCCAGGCTACCCCTCCGCCCGCTCGGAAGGCCGGACGGCCCACTTATCCACTATCCACAAGGTCGGACGGGTCGTGGTGGACAAAGCCCGTGCGGCTCGGCAACGTGAGCAGGCTGGAGAGCTCCAGGAGGCAGAAGTGACCCGCCCCGCCCCCGGACACGACCGGTTGAGGCTGATCGGTGCCCGCGAGGCGGCGCGGTTCCTGGGCTTGAGTCTCGACGAGCTATACCGCATGCGTGAACGCGGGGAGGGTCCGCCCGGCTACCGCATCGGCCGCCACATCCGGTTCCGCTGGACCGACCTCCACGCCTGGCAGCAACGCCATCCCACCCGGTGACGTCTCCCCGCCGTCGCCCCTCGACTTGTCCAGAGCGATCGCGAAGTTCGCGGTCACACCCACCCCCGAAATCGGGCCTCTATCTCGTGGAGGGACCTTCGCTGACCTCGGCCAGGCGTGCACCTGTCGCACGCCTGTCACGAACCGAGGACGTCGACGGGGAGTTCCTCCATGGCAGACAGGAGGCCCCGATGGCAACCACCCACAACCCCGATCTTGGCGCTGATCGGCTGCTCTCACCCACCGAGCTCGCCGCCTACCTCGCTATCCCCGTGCAGACGATCTACCAGTGGCGCCACCGCGGAGAAGGCCCACCCGGATACCGCGTCGGCCGCCACGTCCGCTACCGGTGGACCGACATCCAAGCCTGGCTCGACGACCAGAGCGACGACATCCCCCGCGAGCACGCCGAAGCCGGCTGACGAGGAGGCCGAGGTGGCGCACATCCAGGGACCGCGGCAAGGACGCCGAACGACGCTGGCAGGCTCGCTACCGCGACCCCGACGGCAGGGAGCGCACCAAGACCTTCCGTCGCAAGGCCGACGCCCAACGATGGATCGACGAGAAGACCGCCGACATGCTCACCGGCCGCTACGTCGACCCATCGGCCGGTCGCATCACGTTCCGCGAGTACGCGGAACGCTGGCGCGCCTCGCAGCCGCACCGGCCTTCGACGGAGGCGCTCTACGAGCGGCTGCTCCGGCTCCACGTCTACCCGACCTTGGGTGATCGCCGTCTGTCGTCCTTGAAGCGCTCCGACATCCAGGGCTGGGTATCGAAACTGTCGGAGCAGCTCGCGCCCGCCTCCGTCAATGGCTGCTACTCGCGTGTCAGGACGATCTTCCGCGCCGCCGTCGACGATCGGCTCATCGCCGAGACGCCCTGCCGGAACATCGCACTGAGATCGTGGAGGACAAGGTCGTCCCGTTGACCACGCAGCAGGTGAAGGCGCTGGCGTCGGCCGCGCCCGCGGACCTGGAGGCCCTGGTCGTCTTCGGGGCGGGGACCGGACTTCGTTCGGGCGAGATCCTTGGGCTCGCCGTCGAGGCCGTGGACTTCCTGCGCCGGGAGGTCCACGTCGAGCAGCATCTCGTGTACATCCCGGGACCGGATGGCGAGGCGGGCAGGCGTTCCCTCCGCACCTCACGACCTGCGCCATCACTACGCTTCGATCCTGATCGACGGAGGCGAATCCGTGAAGGACGTGCAGGAACGGCTCGGCCACGCGAGCGCGACAGAGACGCTCGACACGTATTCGCATCTCTGGCCGTCGTCGGACGAGCGGACACGTATCCTGGTGGAGCGCGCCTGGAACGATGCTCCCGCGGAACGCTCGCGGAACGAAGAGACCTCCTAGCCGCCTGACCAGGGGAAACGCTGATCATGGACAAGCAGCAGGAGTACGTACTCCGCACCGTCGAAGAGCGTGACATCCGCTTCATCCGTCTGTGGTTCACCGACGTGCTCGGCTTCCTCAAGAGCGTCGCGATCACCGCCGCGGAGCTCGAGGGGGCTTTCGTGGAGGGCATCGGGTTCGACGGCTCGGCCATCGACGGGTTCGCTCGGGTACAGGAGGCCGACATGCTCGCCATGCCCG
>JALYHG010000044.1 GCA_030776725.1 Actinomycetota bacterium | reverse complement strand
GCGCAGAGCCCTCGCCGAGCGGGAGCCATCCCGTCCGGCGGCGCCGCGCGGAGGAGGGCCGGCCGGTTCTCTCACCCCGGCTTCGCACCCCGGCTTCTCACCCCGGCGTGGCTCGACGAAGGGGAAGTCACGAGCGCTAGCGTTGGAGCCAACTCCAAGGTTTACTCTCGTTGCTGTGACCAACCACATGATGATCTCGGAGTTCGCGGCCCGCGCCGGAACGACGGCCGACACCGTCCGCTACTACGAACGCATCGGGTTGCTACCGGAGCCACGGCGCAGCGACAGCGGCTACCGGCTGTTCGGCGAGCACGACGTCGAGCGGCTGCACTTCGTCAAGCGCGCCCAGAGCTTCGGACTGCACCTCGACGAGATCGCAGCGCTGGTGCGGGCCCGTGACCGGGGGCTGTGCCCGTGCGGTCACGCCCGCGAGCTGCTCACCGACCGGTTGGCCGAGATCGAGGAGCAGCTGGAGTCGCTGAGCCGCCTCCGCGACGAGATCCACACGATGCTCGACGAGGGGGCCGTGGCCGGCGACGGGTGCTGGCCGTGCGGATCGTCCCTGCTCCAGATCCAGAAACTTCCGAGGGAGGTGAATCCATGACGACCCAGACCGAAGCGACCTGCACCTGCGGGTGCGGGGTCACCACGAACGTGACCGACGCGGCTGAGGGCTGCGCGTGCGGCTGCGCGTGCTGTTCCCCACCACAGTCGAAGGACGAGGAGGTCTCCGAGCTGCACCGTCTGCGCGAGGCGATCGAGACCCGACTCGACGAGCTCGGCGCCAGCTGATCGAACGGCTGGAGTTCCTTGGGGGGCCGCTGCCCCACGGGTAGCGGCCCTCGACACGTCCCGACACCGGCGACGTGATCGGGCCGTGCGCGTGGCCCGCGTGGCCCCACTATATGCGTTGCACACTTACCGGCTGGTCGCGCTGGTTCTAGCGTCCCGCCCGATCCAGCCGGGAGGGGCGCAGTGCGCAAGCTCGTCACGATCGCCGTCTGTGCCACGCTCGGGATCGTGGCCTGCGACCAGGGTCAGGAGCGGCAGCCGCCCCCGGGGGCGGGACCCACCGGGCCGGGGACGACCGCGACCGCCGAACCGGTCCGCGGCGGGACGCTGGCGGTGGCGATCTCGTCCGACCCCGGCCACCTCAACCCGGCGATCACCACCAGCGGCGCCACCCACACCGCGTCGGAGTTGCTGTACAACGGCCTGCTGGCCCTGGACGAGCAGGGCGAACCGCGCCCGGAGCTGGCGACCGACTGGGACGTCGAGGAGGACGGTGCGCTGTACCGCTTCCACCTCCGCGACGATGTCACCTGGCACGACGGCGAACCGTTCACCTCTGCCGACGTGAAGTTCTCGTTCGAGGAGGTTCTGCTGAACTTCCACGCCCGGACGAGAGCGTCGCTGTCGGGGGTGCTGGACACCATCGAGACGCCCGACGACCACACCGTGGAGTTCCGGTTCACCCAGCCCTACGCCCCGCTGCTCCTCCAGCTGGACGTCACCGAGGCGCCGATCCTCGCCGAGCACATCTACGCCGGGACCGACCCCCAGGAGAACCCGGCCAACACCGACCCGGTGGGCACCGGACCGTTCCGCTTCGGGTCCTACACCGAAGGGTCGGAGATCCGCCTGGAGCGGAACGACGACTACTTCGAACCCGACCTGCCGTTCCTCGACGCGGTCGTGATGCGAGTGATCCCCGAGCGGGCCACCGAGCTGCTCGCTCTGGAGCGGGGAGAGGTCGACTGGATCTGGAACGTGCCCGGACCCGAACTCGAGAGCGTCCGCAACAACCCCGACATCGAGACGGCGCAGACCGCGTCGAACCCGGGCGGATCCAACTGCATCATGACGGTGAGCTTCAACCTCGAGCGCCCGATCCTCGGTGACGTGCGCGTCCGGCGGGCGATCGCTCACACGCTGGACCGCCAACGTTTCCTCGACCAGATCGAGTTCGGACAGGGCCACGTCGCCGAGGCCCCGATCTCCCGCGGCATCCCGTGGGCGCACGCGGAAGACGTCGACATCCCCGAGTTCGACAGCGACGAGGCCGTCCGCCTCCTCGACGAGGTCGGGTGGCGCCAGCAGGACGGCGGCCCGCGCATGGCTGAAGGTGTGAACGGCATCGAGGACGGCACGCCACTGCGTATCGACTTCCTGGCCTTCCCGACCTTCGCCAGGTACGGCGAGCTTGTGCGTGAGCAGCTGGGAGCAGTCGGCATCGACGTGCAGTTGCGGCCGTTGGAGCCGCCGGTGTTCGCCGACACCGTGTTCAAGCAGGACGACTTCGACACGAACGTGATCTCCTACTGCAACGGCCCCGACCCCGAGATCGGCGTGCGGCGGATGTACGACTCGGCGCAGATCGGCGACGTCCCGTTCACCAACGCCGCCCACTACCGCAACGCCGAGGTCGACCGCCTCTTCGAGGAGGCGGTGCGTGCGATCGACCGTGACGAACGGTCGGACCTGTACCGCCAGATCCAGGAGATCGTGGTCCAGGACCTGCCGTACATGTGGTTGGTGGACAGCAGATCGACCCGCGCGTGGCGGGCCGAGTGTGGCGGCTTCCGGCCGTGGACCGGACACTTCGCCAAGGAGGCGTTCTGCAGGGAGTAGACCAGGATGGACCCGCGGTACCTGCTGCGGCGACTGGGGCAGGTACCGGTGACCGTGGCGGCGATCGTCGTCATGATGTTCGTCCTGGTCCACCTGGCGCCCGGCGATCCGATCCTGGCGCTGGCCGGGCAGTACGGCGACGCGGCCTACTACGCCGAGCTGCGGGCCAAGTTCGGTCTCGATCGACCGTTGCCGGTGCAGCTGGTGACGTACCTGGGCAACGTCGCCCGCGGGGACCTGGGCACCTCCTTCACGACGGGGCGGCCGGCAGCGTCGCTGGTGGCCGAGCGACTTCCGGCGACCATGCTCCTGTCCGCCACCGCGCTCGTCCTATCGAGCATGGTCGGGGTGGCGATGGGGACGGTGGCTGGGCGACGGCCGGGCCGTCCGGCCGACGTCACGCTCCGGGTCGGCGCGATCTGCGGGTACGCGGCGCCGTCGTTCTGGCTGGCGCAGCTGGCACTGATCTCGCTCGCGTTCGGCGCCGGTGCGTTCCCGGTCCAGGGCATGACCGACGCCCGCCGGTCGCTGACGGGGATCGCCAACCTCCTCGACGTCGTGCATCACCTGGCGTTGCCGGCCCTGGTCCTGGCCGCATCCGAGGTCGCGCTCACCACGAGGTTGGCCCGGACAGGCCTGATCGAGGCAGGACGTACCGAGTACATCCGCGCCGCCCGCGCCAAGGGACTGCCTGAGCGCCGCGTGACCCGCCACGCGCTGCGGACGGCGCTGCTGCCGCTGGTCACCGTGCTCGGCGGGCGGGTCGGGATGTTCTTCGCGGGGGCCGTGCTCGTCGAGATCGTGTTCGCGTGGCCGGGCCTGGGACGCCTGCTGTTGGGCTCCGCCCAGACCCGTGACTACCCGGTGCTACTGGCGATCTTCCTGGTCGTGTCGCTCGGGGTGGTGGTGGTCAACCTCGTCACCGACCTGCTCTACGGCTGGCTGGACCCGAGGATCCGCTACCGGTGACGCGACCGTGACCGACGGACCCGCGACGGCGTTGCCGCTGGGTCCCGTGCGCCTGCGACGGCTGGTTCGCAGCCCCGGCGGGGGGATCGGTGCGGCGCTGAGCGCCACGGTCGTCGTCGCGGCCGCGGTCGCCGGCTGGATCGCCCCCGGCGATCCCTTCGCGTCCGTGGCCCCGGCCCTGCAACCGCCTTCATCCACGCACCTGCTGGGCACCGACGACCTCGGCCGCGACCTGTTCACGGCAGTGGTGCACGGCCTGCGCACGTCGCTCCTGGTCGCGATCGCGGTGGCGACCGTCGCCGGCGCGGTCGGCGTGACGGTCGGCGGCGTCGCCGGGTACGTCGGTGGGCTCGTCGACGACGCGCTGATGCGTGCGACCGAGTTGGTGCAGGTCGTGCCCCGCTTCTTCCTCGCCGTGGTGGTGATCGCGCTGTGGGGCCCGGGGATGGACCACCTGATCCTGCTGCTCGGTCTGACGTCGTGGACGTGGACCGCACGGATCGTCCGCGCCGAGACCTACACGCTCCGCGAACGCGAGTTCGTCGACGCCGCCCGGTCGCTCGGGGGGTCACACCGACGGATCGTGGTCCGCCACGTGCTGCCCAACGCGCTACCGCCCACCGTCGTGATGCTGTCGGTAGTGGCGTCCAGCGCCATCCTGATCGAAGCGGGACTCGGTTTCGTTGGGCTCGGCGATCCCCAGGTCGTCAGCCTCGGTTCGCTGGCAAGTGACGCGCAGCGGTTCCTTCGGAGTGCGTGGTGGATGGCGCTCTTCCCGGGTGTGGCGATCGTGATCACGATCGTCGGGATCAACCTGCTCGGTGACGAACTCAACGATCTCCTGGACCCGCGCCTTGGCCGGTGAGAAGCGGTGGGGCCTCACACCGGCCGAGCGCTACCCTCGACGGTAGGAGGTGTGCACATGTTCGACTTCTTCAAGCGGATCCTCGGTGGCGGCCAGTCGCGTGAGGACCTGGAACGCGAGGCCGAGAACGAGATCCGGCGTGCCGCTGAGCAGGCCCACGCAGAACGCGGGCACCGGCCGTCCACAGGATGGCAGGGCCCGCCGGGGATGGGCGGCCAGACCTCGAGCCAGCGGTCTGAGCGTGGGTCGGCCGAGACGTGGTCGGGCCCTGGTCGACAGCGCGGGAGCGGGCGGAGCCCAGGCGTGAGCTCCCAGGTCAGCGACGACCTGCAGCGAGCCAGCAACCAGCTCCACGCCGACGAGGCGCGGAACAGGCCGCCGACCGGGTGGCAGGGAACGCCGTCGATGGGCGCCCGCCGCAGCCCGGCTCGCGAGGCGCCCTCGACGGCCGGCGGAGGGAGCGAGCCAGCAGCCGAGGACGCGCCCCGCCGCCAGCAACCCCGTGGGCGTGAGCGCGCGGACACGGCAGAGGTCGGTGGCGGCAACGGCGGGCCGCTGGACGAGAAGCTGCGGCAGGTCAGCGGCGTCGGCCACGCCAAGCAGAAGGCGCTGATCGAGCACTTCGGGTCGGTGGAGGCCATCCGCGACGCCAGCGTCGACGAGCTGACCGAGGTACCGGGGGTCGGTCGCCGCGTCGCCGAGCTGATCCACGACAGCCTGCGCTGAGGCGTCGGGTCGGGGCACGGGCTGCCCGCCGACCGGTTCGCGATCGGCGGGGTTGGGCAGTGACGTTCGCCCGCGTCGTCCGGGTGGTTACGGCGACGCCCCGGCGCCGGGCTCCACGGCCAGCAGTCGGGCCATGCGCCAGCGTTCGTCCGGACCGCGCTCCAGCCGTACGACCCGCACGAACGGTGGTCCGGCGGGGCGCTCGTCGATCACCGCGCCGTCCTGGACGAGTTGGCGGGCTCCCAGGCGGAGCGTCACCGCCAGGACGACCTCGTCCGGAGCGGGCTGGTCGCGGACCTCGACGTCGATCACCTCGTCGCCGTCCCAGACGTACCGGCGATCACGCGCGCGCATCTCCTCCAACTGGTCGCGGAGGACCCTGTTGCAGAAGCAGTCCTCGGTGTAGATGACGTCGACCAGATCCGGGTTGGGCTTGGAGTACAGGAACGCTTCGAACGCGTTGATCTCGCGCCAGATCGCCGGGAAGTCCTCGCCCGTGGTCTGTGGGGTGGGCGTGGCGGTCGGGGCGGCAGGAGGCGCTTCACCGGGCAAGGCCACCGTCCCGCCGGGCGTGGTCAGTCCCGCAGCCCACGCGGCCACCGCCAAGGCCAGGACGACGGCCGCGCCGATGCCGACACGGAGCGGGGTCAGGATATTCGGCATCATCTGTCCTCCACGGTCGTGTGGCTGGCCACCAGAGCGCCGCGGGTGGCCTCGCCCGCGTCCAGGCGCCCGAGCGAACCTGCCCGGAACTGGCTCCTGTAGAGATCCGCGTACACACCGCCGGCAGCCATCAGCTCATGGTGGGTGCCGCGCTCGGCGATCTGGCCAGCGTCGAGGACCAGGAGGACGTCCGCAGCGACCACCGTCGACAACCGGTGGGCGATCACCAGGCTAGAACGGCCAGCCAGCGCCTCCGCGAGCGCACGCTGCACCAGCCGTTCCGATTCGGAATCGAGGTGAGCCGTCGCCTCGTCGAGGATCACCACCGCCGGGTCCTGCAGCAACAGGCGGGCGATCGCCAGCCGCTGTTTCTCCCCTCCGGAGAAGCGGTACCCGCGCTGACCGACCACGGTGTCGTACCCGTCGGGCAGCGCGGCCACCTGATCGTGGATCTGCGCCGCACGCGCGGCGTCGATCAGCTCCTGCTCCGTGGCGTCGGGCTTGGCGAAGAGCAGGTTGCTGCGGACGGTGTCGTGGAAGAGGTGCGGATCCTGCGCCACCACACCGACAGCCGCGGCGAGGCTGTCGCGTGTCACCTCCCGGACGTCGTGGCCGTCGATGCGCACCGCCCCCTCGGTGACGTCGTACAGGCGGGCCAGGAGCATCGTGGTGGTGGTCTTGCCCACACCTGACGGCCCGACCAACGCGACCGTCTGGCCGGGATCGATCGTGAACGACACGTCACGCAAGACCCACCGGCGGTCGCCGTCGCTCTCGATGTGGTCCCCCGCCAGCGAGGGCAGCGTGACCTCCGCAGCGGCCGGGTAGCGGAACCACACCCGGTCGAACTCGACGTGGCCACGCGGTTGGGTCAGCGCGGCAGCGCCGGGCCGCTCGACGATCGCCGCGGGGAAGTCGAGCACCTCGAACACCCGTTGGAACGACACCAACGCCGTCGCCAGGTCCACGCGGGCGTTCGCCAGCATGGTCAGCGGGGTGTACAGCTGCGTGAGGTAGGCGCTGAACGCCACGATCGTGCCGAGCGACAGGGAACCCGCGATCACCGCCCGACCACCGACCCAGTAGACCAGCCCGGTACCCACGGCGGCGACCAGCGCGAACCCCACGTGGAACATGCGGCTGTACACGGCCGTCTCGACGCCCAGGTCACGGACGCGACGGGCCCGAGCGGCGAACCCGGCGATCTCACGGCGGGGTCGCCCGAGCAGCTTGACCAGGAGCGCCCCGCCCACCTGGAACCGCTCGGTGATGTCGGTCGCCATGGCCGCCTCCGCCTCGAGCTTCTCACCGAGGAGCCGGTGCAGCCGGCCGCGCATCCGGCGGGTCACGACCACGAACAGCGGGGCGATCGCCAACGCCATCAGCGTCAACCGGACGTCCAGGACCAGCATGGCGACCACGGTGACCGCCACGCCGAGGACCGTCTGGCCAACCGAGCTGATCGTCTCGGTGAACGCCCGGTGGCCGCCGACCAGGTCGCTGGTCAGGCGGCTGATCAGCGCGCCGGTCTGCGTGCGGGTGAAGAACGCGAAGGGCATGGCCTGGACGTGCTCGAACAGCGCCACGCGCAGGTCGAAGATCACCCGCTCGCCCAGGTGCGAGGAGAACCAGCGCGTCGCGATCTGGCTCGTGGTCGCCGCCACCGCGACCACCAGCACCGCCACCGCCAGGATGGTGAGCAACCCCAGCCGCTGGCCACCGATGGCGTCATCGATGATGGCGCGGTACAGCAGCGGTGGGACCGCGCTGAGGACCGCGGTGAGCGAGATCGTCGCCAGCAGTCCCGCCAGGTGGCCGCTGTAGGGCCGGGCCAGCCGCCACACCCGCGCGGCGAGGTCGCGCGAGACCCGGGCGGAGGGGTCGCTGCCTCTGGGGCCCAGTGCACGCCAGCTCGTGTACATCACCGCGCATCATGGCAGCTACCGACGCAGTGCGCGCCCCGGCGATCGGTGTGGCAGTCGCCGGCACAGGTACCGTGCGGGCATGCGGGTTGCGTTCGTCGGGAAGGGCGGGTCGGGCAAGTCCGCCATCGCCGGGACGTTCGCGCGTTTGCTGGCCCGCCAAGGCGATCCGGTGCTGATCCTGGATTCGGATCCTATGCCGGGCCTGGCGCTCTCGCTGGGGATGGACTTCACGGAGGCGGGCATCCCCGATGAGGCGGTCGTGGAGGGTCCGGAAGGCGGCCCCCGCTACGTCCTACGCGGCGACCTCTCCCCCGCCGAGGCGGTGCGGCGCTACGCCCCCGCCGGGCCCGACGGCGTGCGGCTGTTGCAGCTGGGCAAGCTCCGCGGCCACGCCAGCACCCTGGTCCGCTCGCAGTTCGCGTTCCGCCAGATCGCCGAACGCCTCAGCGACGGTGACTGGCACCTGATCGGGGACCTGCCCGGCGGCACCCGTCAGCCGTTCTTCGGCTGGGGGCAGTTCGCCCGCACGGTGCTGGTCGTGGTGGAGCCCACCGCCAAGTCCCTGCTGTCCGCGCGGCGCCTGGCGCGCCTGGGGCACGGCGAGGACGCCCCGCGGGTCGTGGCGGTCGCCAACAAGGTCCGCGACGACGCCGACGCTGAGCGGATCAACCAGCGGACCGAGCTCGAGGTCATCGCCGCGGTGCCGTGGGACGAAGAGTTGCTCCGCGCCGAGCAGCACGGCCGCGCCCCGGTCGAGCACGTCCCGAACTGCCCCGCGGTGGCGGCGGTAAGGTCGTTGGTGGAGCGGCTGCAGGCTGAGGAGGCACACACGTGAAGATCGCCGTCGTCGGCAAGGGCGGCTCGGGCAAGACGACCACGTCCGCGATCGTGGCGCGCACTCTGGCCCGCCGCGGCCGACCGGTCGTGGCGCTGGACTGCGACGCCAACGCCAACCTCGGACTGTCCCTGGGTGTCGGCGAGGGCGAGACCGAGCGGCTGGTGTCGCTGCGTCAAGCCGTGGATGAGGGCACGGAGGCGCACGCCACCGAGCCCGACGAGATGCTGGCCCGGTTCGGGTGCCAAGCCCCCGACGGCGTCCGGCTCGCGGTCGTGCACCGCATCGACAACCCGGTCTCCGGCTGCCCCTGATGCGGCCTGAACGCCGAGCAGTTGCTCGGCCAGGTCGAGGCCAACGGCCGCACGGTCGTCGCTGACTTCGAGGCCGGCATCGGGACGCTCAGCCGGATGAGCCCCGGGTACGTCGACACGGTCCTGGTCGTCGTCGAACCCAACCCCAAATCGATCGAGGTGGGCACCCGCGCCGCGGGTCTGGCACGCGACAAGCAGCTCGGGAGCGTGGTGGTGGTCGCCAACCGGGTGCGAGACGACGACGACCTCGCCCGGATCCGTGATGCCTTCGGCGACCGGCAGCAGCTGGTCGCGGTCCCCGACGACCCGGTGATCATCACCGCCGACCGTGAGGGTGTGGCACCGATCGACCTCGACCCGCACGCCCCAGCCGTGCGGGCCCTGGCCGGCCTCGTCGAGACCCTGGCCGGCGGCGGCCACGCGGTCAGCAGCGGCTGACGCGAGCCGGTCTGTCGCCCACCGCGCTACCGCCCGCTCGAGCCCAGGACCCACACACGGTGCAGGCTCCACCCCACCCGCTCGCCGGCGTGTGCCAGCGGTGGGCCAGGCAGCCGCACCGTGACCTCCCCCACGGTGGTCCCCACGCGGTAGTCGGTGTAGGGGCCGCGGTACCACGCCCGCCGGACCACACCGGGCAGTGGCCCACCGAGCGTGGTCCACTCGGGTCGGACCAACGCGCGGAGCGCTCCGCCGGTTGCTGGGGCTCCGTCGGTGGCCACGTCGACTTCGACGTCACCGAGGCGGACACGCGCTCCATCGTCGCGGTGGACCCTGTCGACCTGCAGCACCGCCGCCGGGCCGGTGAGCTCCGCGGCCCACAGGTCGACCGGCTGCTCGTACACCTGCTGTGGCGTGCCGATCTGCACCAGCCGCCCGTCGCGCAACAACGCCACCCGGTCGGCGACCGCCAGCGCCTCCGCCGCGTCGTGGGTGGCGTACAGCGCCGCCGCTTCGGCCTCCTGGCGACGTTCGGCCATCTCCTCCTGTAACGCCGCGCGCAGCGGTGTGTCCAGGTGTGCCGTCGGCTCGTCGAACAGGTACAGCCCCGCATCGCAGGCGAGCGCCCGCGCCAGGCCGACGCGCTGCTGCTGTCCACCGGACAGCTCGGCGGGGTGGCGGTCGGCCAGGGCGGCGATCGCCAGCCGCTCGAGGAGCGCGCGGGCCTGGCGCTCGGCGTCGGCGGGAGCGACCCCGCGGCGCCGCAGCGGGTAGGCGACGGTCTCCGCAGCGGTCATGTGGGGCCACAGCGCGTAGTGCTGGAACACCACCCCGACGCGGCGACGTTCTGGCGGTCGGTGCCGACCGGGTCCGGCGACCTCTTCGCCGGCGATACGCACGCTCCCCGCGGTCGGGGTGATGAACCCTGCGACCGCGTACAGCAGGGTGGTCTTCCCCGAGCCGGACGGTCCGAGCAGCGCGATCGCCTCACCTCGGCCGACGGTGATGTCGAGTTCGTCCACGACGGGGGTGTCGCCGTAGGACACGACCACACCGCGGCACTCCAGCGCCGCCGCTTGATCCGGTGGCGGCTGCCTCACGTCCGAGGCCGCAACAGAACGAACAGCGGCGCGGACCCGACCAACACCAGCGCGGTCAGAAGAACCGCCAGCGCCGACGTCACCGTCACGTCACCGAGCTGCAGGGTGTTCAACACCACCACCGCCAGCGTTTCGCTCCCGGGTCCGTACAGCAACGCCGACATGGTCAGCTCGTGCACGGCGGTGACGAACACCAGCAGCCACGCCCCGGCAAGCGCCGGCCGCAACAGCGGTGCGGTCACCGTCCGCAGGTTGGTCACGGCCCCCGCCCCGCTGGCACGCGCGGCGCGGGACAGATCAGGGGGAAGGCCCTCCACCGCGCCAGCGATGGTGCGGTGGCCGAGTGCCCACAGCTTGGCCACGTAGGCCACGAGGATCAGCAGGAGGGTGTCGCGCAGCCAGTGGCCGTAGGCCAACAGCACCGCGACGGCGAGCGCGGAGCCGGGCACCGCGAACGTCAGGATCGCCGCCGTGCCCAGGGCCCGGCCAGCACGGCGACGGTGCAGCGAAGCCAGCAGTCCGCCCAGCAGCACCGCCGCCGTGGCGGTCGCCACCGCCAGCACCATGCTGTTGCGCAACGCTCTCACCGCCGTGACCGACAGCGCCTGGGAGAAGTTCGCCAGCGTCCAGTTCCCCGGGACCGGCGCGAGCCCGGCACCCCGCGTGACCGCCGTCAGGAGCAGGGCGCCCAGCGGCACCACGGCGGTGACCGCCAGGTACGCGCCGAGCGCGACCGCCGGTCCCCAGCGGCGGCGGACGGCGGGGACCGCAC
>JALYHG010000043.1 GCA_030776725.1 Actinomycetota bacterium | reverse complement strand
CGGTGCGCCACAGCACCGGCGACAGGCGGTACCCGACGATGCGGTCGACCGCCCGCCGGGCCTGCTGGGCGTCGACCAGGTCGAGGTTGATCGGGCGCGGCTCGGCGAACGCCGCGCGGATCGCGTCGCGGGTGATCTCGTCGAAGATCACCCGGTTGGCCTGGCGGGCGTCGAGCCCCAGGATCTCCGCGACGTGCCAGGCGATCGCCTCGCCCTCGCGGTCCAGGTCCAGCGCCAGCCACACCCGTTCGGCGTCCTTGGCCGCCTGGCGGAGCTTGGTCACGTGCTTCTTGGAGCCCGACGGGACCTCGTAGTGCAGGCGCGCCCCGCCGTCGTCGACCTCGACCGCGAAATCCGATTTGGGCAGGTCGCGGATGTGGCCGTAGGACGCCACGACCCGGTAGCCCTCCCCGAGGTACCGCTCGATGGTCTTGGCCTTGGTCGGCGACTCGACGACCACCAGCTGAGGCCGGTCGCGTTGCGTCTCGGTCATCGGACTCATCCCGTCGCCGGAGCGCACTGCTCCAGGGGCCGCGCACGGTGGAGCAAGTCCGCTGCCCTGTCAACCACACGGACTACCGCCTGCCGGGCTGCGACCACAGCCTGCGGACCCGTCCGTTCGCGCCGAGCGTCGCACCGACCGGAAGCCGGCCACCAGCCTCCCCGACGTGCCGGCGCGGCCGCGTGCGCTACGCTCCCCGCCCGTTCCGGCGCCCTCGAGCGCGCCGCCACCGCCGTCCGCCCCATCCCCGACGACCGGGCAGGTGAGCGCCGCATGCGCCTCTCCCGGCTGGAGACGTCACCGTGCAAGCGATCCCGTATCTCGCCGTCGTCGCGGCCCTCGCCGGGCTCACCCTCGCCGTCTACTTCTCCAACGTGGTCAACCGCGCCGACGAAGGCACGGAGAGGATGCAGGAGATCGCCGCCGCGATCCGTGAAGGCGCGATGGCGTTCCTGCGGCGTGAGTACCGCTGGGTGGCGGTGTTCGTCGCGGCCATGACCGTCCTGATCTTCGTGGTGCTGCCCTACGGCCGCCCGTGGGGGGCGCTGGCGTACCTCCTGGGCGCCGCGCTGTCGGGGGCTGCCGGGTTCGTGGGGATGCGCATCGCCACCGCCGCGAACGTCCGCACCGCCAACGCGGCCCGCCACGGCGCGCACCGCGCGCTGCCCCTGGCGTTCCGGGGCGGGGCGGTGATGGGCTTCACGGTCGCCGGGTTCGGGCTGCTGGGCATCGCGCTGGCCTACATCGTCTTCGTGCAGCTGTTGCGGGTGAACGACGCCTTCCAGGTCGTGGCGGCGTTCGGGCTCGGCGGCTCGTCGATCGCGCTGTTCGCCCGCATCGGTGGGGGGATCTACACCAAAGCGGCCGACGTCGGCGCGGACCTGGTCGGGAAGGTCGAGGCCGGGATCCCCGAGGACGACCCACGCAACCCCGCCACGATCGCCGACAACGTCGGTGACAACGTCGGCGACGTCGCCGGGATGGGCGCCGACCTGTTCGAGTCGTACGCCGGAGCGATCGTGGCGCCGATGGTCCTGGCGGCCCTGCTGTTCGGGGGGGTCGGTGCACGCGGTGAGCTCGCCCCGGACTTCACGAACCTGCAGCGCGCCACCTTCCTGTACCCGCTGCTGGTTGCGGCGCTGGGGATGCTCGCCTCGATCCTCGGGGCGCTGCTGGTCCGAGGCCGGAAGGGCACGAGCCTGTCGCGCCAACTGCACCGCGGCACCAACGTCGCGCTGGTGCTCACCGCGATCGCGGCCGTCGTCGGTTCCTACTGGGTGTTCGGTGCTGCGGTCCCCCAGGTCACCAACCCGCTGTACATGGCCACCGCGATCGTGGTCGGCCTGGTCGCCGGGTACGCGATCGGGTTCACGTCCGAGTACTACACCTCGGCCCACTACACGCCGGTCAAGCGGCTCGCTGGTCAGTCCGAGACAGGCTCGGCGACGGTGATCATCGGTGGGATCGCCGAGGGGATGCTGTCGACGGTCGCATCGGTGGTGCTGGTGGTGGGCGCGATCGGCCTGGCCTACGCCGCCGGGCAGGCCGCCATGCCCGGCATCGGCGAGTCCGGCCTGTACGGCGCGGCCCTCGCCGCGATCGGGATGCTGGCCACGACCGGGGCGGTGGTCGCGGTGGACGCGTACGGTCCGATCTCCGACAACGCCGGTGGTATCGCCGAGATGTCGGAGCTGCCGCCCGACGTCCGCGAGGTGACCGACTCGCTCGACGCTTTGGGCAACACGACGGCCGCGGTCGCCAAGGGCTTCGCGATCGGGTCAGCGGCGCTGACGGCCCTGGCTCTGTTCCGCGCGTTCACCGCCGCGGTCGGCCTCGACCGCATCGACATCCAGGACGTGTCGGTCGTGATCGGGCTGTTCCTCGGGGCGATGGTCACCTTCGCGTTCGCCGCGTTGACGATGAAGTCGGTGGGCCGGGCCGCCAACAAGATGATCGTGGAGGTCCGCCGCCAGTTCGCCGAGATCCCCGGCCTGCGTGAAGGGCGGGTCGGGGTACGACCCGACTACGCCCGCTGCGTGGACATCTCCACCGCCGCGGCTCTCCGCGAGATGGTGGTGCCGGGGGCACTGGCGGTGGCGCTCCCGCTGGTGGTCGGGCTGATCAGCACGCCGGCGCTGGGTGGGTTCCTGGCCGGCGCGCTCACGACCGGGTTCCTGCTGGCGATCTTCATGGCCAACGCCGGCGGGGCGTGGGACAACGCCAAGAAGTACATCGAGGCCGGCAACCTCGGCGGGAAGGGATCCGACGCGCACAAGGCCGCGGTCGTCGGTGACACGGTGGGCGACCCGTTCAAGGACACCTCCGGGCCCGCCATGAACATCCTGATCAAGGTCATGACGATCGTCGCGCTGGTGTTCGCGCCGGCGTTCCTTCCGTGACCGGCCTGGCTCACACCTTCCGGCCGAAGCCGGCCACCCAGGCGCGGTCGCGGTCCACGAGCGGGTCGGGACGGAGCTCGACCTGCACGTCGCGCAGCCCGTGTGACGCCAGCAGGACCTCGACCTCTTCCTCGGTCGCCTCCGA
>JALYHG010000042.1 GCA_030776725.1 Actinomycetota bacterium | reverse complement strand
CCTCGATGATCATGGTTCCCGCACCGTTCGCCATGGACGCGATCCTGGAGGCCTACGAAGCCGGCATCAGCACCATCGTGGTGATCACCGAAGGCGTGCCGGTGCACGACATGACCGTGGTGTACGACCGGGTGGTACGCCGGGGTGGCGTGCGCCTCATCGGGCCGAACTGCCCGGGTCTTATCAGCCCCGGGAAGGCCAACGTGGGCATCATCCCGGCCAACATCGCCGGGCCCGGGACGGTGGGACTGGTGTCGCGCTCGGGAACGCTCACCTACCAGATCATGCACGAGCTGGCGCAAGGGGGCCTGGGGATCTCCACGTGTGTCGGCATCGGGGGCGACCCGGCTGTGGGGTCCAACTTCTTGGACATCATCCGCCTGTTCGCCGACGACCCCGACACCCACGCGATCGTCTTCGTCGGCGAGATCGGCGGGACCGACGAGCAGCAGGCGGGGCGTTGGATCGCCGAGCACATCCCCGACACACCGGTGGTGGCCTACATCGCGGGGTTCGAGGCGCCCGCAGGCAAGCAGATGGGCCACGCTGGGGCGATCGTGCGCGAAGGCGGCGGCGGGGGCGAAACCGCGGCCGAGAAGAAGGACATCCTCGAGAGCCTCGGGATCGCGGTGGCGACCAACCCGTCAGAGGCCGCCAGCCTCATGATCGAGCGACTGTCCGAACGCGGCTGAAGCTGAGCAACGCGGGCACTCGCACGGACACACGGGGGGGACTCCCGTGACGGCCGGCGTTGCCGCGACGAGACCGAGTCCAGCAAGCCGGCGGTACGAGAGAAGCCCCGCCCTTTGAGGGGCGGGGCTTCTGTCACGCCGGGACGCGCGGGGGCACGGCGTCGACCGGCGCACGGCCGCCGTGGGGCGACGGCGACCGTTTCCCGCGGGCCGGCCGGGTGGGGCTCCGGCGTGATGAAGGGCCCACGGGGAGGCGACGAGAGACTCGCCGCCGTCACCTGGTACAACGCAGCCGCACACCTGAGCGTGCCCGTGGCGTCCTCGCTGTGCGCTGTGCGCACACCGCCGTGGGTGGCCGGCGATGACCCGGCGTCGTACCGTCTCCTGACGGGTCGGGAGGTCGCCACATGCAGGTCGGAGCCGCCACCAGCCGGACCGGTGAGGCCGGTCTGGCTGCCGCGGAGGCGGCCGACGCCGCCGCGCAGCCACTCGCAGACGGGTGCCGGCTCGCGGTGGTGTTCGCATCTCCAGCGCACGTCGATGGCCTCGCCGCGATCGCGGCGGCTGTGCGGGCGCGACTGGAGCCCGAGGCGCTGATCGCAGGGGTCGCGCAGGGCGTCGTCGGGCCCGGGACCGAGATCGAGGATGGTCCGGCCGTGTCGGTGTGGGCCGCCGCGTGGGAGGGCGGCGAGGTCCGCCCCTTCCGCAGCGCTGTCGGACGGGTCGACACCGGCGACGTCGCGGTCCTCGGGTGGCCCGACACCGGCGAGGATGACGTCACGATCGTGCTGGCTGACCCCCACAGCTACCCGGCCGCGGACGTCATCGCGCACCTCGGGCGTACCCGGCCCGGGCACCGCATCGTCGGTGGCCTGTTGACGCCCGGGCACGCTCCTGGGCGGCTGCTCCTCGCCGGTCGCGACAGCGCCGAGATCCACACCGACGGGGCGGTCGGCGTGACGCTGTCCGGGGTCCCCGTGGAGGTGGTCGTGTCGCAAGGGTGTCGGCCGGTCGGCGACCCGTTCGTGGTGACACGGGCAGAAGGCAACGTCGTTTTCGAGCTCGGCGGCGCCCCCGCGATGGAACGCCTGCGGCAGATCTTCGCGGAGGTTCCCTCCGAGGATCGGGCCCTGATGCAGCACGGTCTGCACGTCGGGCTGGTCGCCGACGAGTACCGCGACCACTTCGAGACCGGTGACTTCCTCATCCGTGGGGTGATCGGCGCCGACGAGGACACCGGGGCGATCGCCGTCGGCGACCACGTCGCGGCCGGACAGACGATCCAGTTCCAGGTGCGCGACGCGGCCAGCGCGCACGACGACCTCCTCGCTGCTGTGTCGCGCGCCGATCGCACCAGCCCGACCGCGGGGGCCCTGCTGTTCACCTGTAACGGCCGCGGTCGGCGGTTCTTCGGCGAACCCGACCACGATGCACGCACGGTCGCCGACGCCCTCACCGACCACCTCGGCGGGGCGTTCTGCGCCGGGGAGATCGGACCCGTCGGACCGCGCAGCTTCCTGCATGGCTTCACCGCGTCGCTGGCCGTCTTCCACGACGAGCGATGACCGACCCGCCGCCCGGACCTCACCGGACGCTGGCGTTCAGACGAGCTCGGTGAGGAGAGCGCGAACGCGGCGATCGATGTCGTCGCGGATCACCCGCGTCTCCTCCAGTGACCGCCCCGCAGGATCGGGGACGTCCCAGTCGAGGTACCGGGTGCCGGGGTGGATCGGGCAGGCGTCACCGCACCCCATGGTGACCACGACATCCGACGTCTCGACGAACTCGTCACTCAGGGCCGCCGGTGTCGCCTCGGACAGGTCGATGCCCCACTCGTCGATCACCGCTCGGACGTTGTCGTGGACGGCGTCGGCCGGCGCGGAACCCGCGGACAGCACACGGACCCGCCCGACAGCGTGGTGGCGCAGCAGTGCCGCAGCCATCTGGCTCCGACCGGCGTTCTGGACGCACACGAACAGGACCTGGGGCACGTCGTCCATGGTCCCTCTCGCCGGGTGACCGCGCCCGGTCGCACGGTGGTCCGCTGGCAGCCGCGCGACGACGACGAGGATGACCGCTTACGTCGGTTGAGCTCGTCCGGCCTCACCCACGTCGAGGTTGGACACTGCCGCAGCCAACGCATCCTCGACCCCAGCAGCGTACGTGAGCGGGTCATCGAAGAGGAACGCCCGCGCCAGCAGCTCGTCCCGCAGCTCGTCCTTGGTCATCGACCACCTCCCGCCCGGAGTCCCCTACGACGCTACGGGCGGGGCGTTACGGCCCCGTTAACACCAGGTTCGGGTCACGCGAACATCGCGTCGCACGTCGCGTGACCGGCCCGGACGCTCACAGCACGCCACCGGCCGCCTGCCGACGGTGGTCGAGCACCCGGTCGAGGAGTGCGGTGTCCACCCCTTCGTCCATCGCGACGTCGCGGAGGGTGCGGTCCTCCTCCATCGCCCGTTTGGCCAGGGCCGCGGCACGCTCGTACCCGATCTCCGGGGCCAGCGCCGTGACCGCCATCAGGGACTGCTCGGCGTAGCGCGGACCCCGGTCGGTCGCCTCCGCCCCGATCACGCAGCGGTCGGCGAAAAGGCGGCTGACCGCGGCCAGCAACCGGATCGACTCGACCACGTTTCGGGCCATCACCGGGATCATCACGTTGAGCTCGAGCTCGCCGGCCAGCCCGCCGACGGTCACAGCAGCGTCGTTCCCGATCACCTGCGCAGCCACCTGCCGGACCGACTCGGGGATCACCGGGTTGACCTTGCCGGGCATGATCGACGAGCCCGGCTGCACGGCCGGCAGCTTCAGCTCGTAGAGACCGGTCCGCGGCCCCGACGACAGCCACCGCACGTCGTTGGCGATCTTGAACAGGCTCACCGCCACCGAGCGCAGAGCCGCGGACAGGTCCACCAGCGCGTCCCTTGCGCCCTGCTGCTCGAAGTGGTCCTCGGCCTCCCGGAACGGCAGGCCGGTGCGCTCCGCGATCAGCTCGATCGCCCGGGTGGCGAACCCCGACGGGGCGTTGAGACCGGTCCCGACAGCCGTCCCTCCCAGCGGCAGCTCGACAACGGACTCGAGGGCACGCTGCACGCGCCCGGCTCCTAGCTGCACCTGCCGTGCGTAGCCGCCGAACTCCTGGCCGAGTGTCACGGGCGTGGCGTCCATCAGGTGGGTGCGGCCCGGCTTGACGACATCGGCCCACTGTTCGGCCTTCCCCGTCAACGTGCCATGGAGGTGAGCGAGCGCAGGGAGCAGCTGATCGGTGACCAGCTGCGCGACGGCGATGTGGACAGCGGACGGGAAGGCGTCGTTGGACGACTGGCTGGCGTTCACGTCGTCGTTGGGGTGGACCCGCGACGCCCCGACCTCATCACCGAGGAGCACGCCCGCACGGTTGGCCAGCACCTCGTTGACGTTCATGTTGGTCGAGGTGCCGGAACCCGTCTGGAAGACGTCGACCGGGAACTGGTCGTCGTGCCCGCCGTCGATGACCTCGTCGGCCGCACGCCGGATCGCATCGGCGAGGTCGGGGTCGACCACCCCGATCTCCTGGTTCGCTGTGGCTGCCGCCCACTTGACGAGGGCCAGCGCACGCACCACCTCGGCGGGCACACGCTGGCCCGAGACCGGGAAGTTCTCGACCGCGCGTTGCGTCTGTGCGCCCCACAGTGCGTGAGCCGGGAGCTGCATCTCCCCCATCGTGTCCCTGGCGGTTCGGACGGCATCAGCCATCGCTGCCTCCCGTGCCATCGCTGGACCCGTAGCGTACGGACGCTCGTAGGCTCCCGGACGAGGGGGTGCGCGTGGAACTGGTGTCGGCAGCCGAGGTGACGGCCGCGGCGTCGCTCGTCGCCTCCGTCGTCCAGGCCACACCGATCGAACCGTCGCGTGCCCTGTCGCAGGCGGTCGACGCCGAGGTGCTGCTCAAGTGTGAGAACCTGCAGCGAACCGGATCGTTCAAGCTGCGGGGCGCCTACACCTTCATCTGCCGCCTCACCGACGAGGAGCGCGCCCGCGGCGTGGTGTGTGCGTCGGCTGGGAACCACGCGCAGGGAGTCGCGCTCGCCGCGAACCTGCAGGGCGTCGACGCCACGGTGTTCATGCCGCGTGAGGCGCCGCTGCCCAAGGTGGAGGCCACAGCCGGTCACGGGGCGGACGTCCGGTTGGTGGGGTCGTCGTTCGACGAGGCACTGGACGCGGCGCTCGATCACGCGTGGGGAGCGGGGAAGGTGTTCGTCCACCCGTTCAACCACCGCGACATCATCGCCGGCCAGGGCACGCTGGGCTTGGAGCTGCTCGATCAGATCCCGACGCTGCGGGGCGGCGGGACGATCGTGGTGCCTGTGGGCGGCGGGGGGCTGTGCTCGGGGATCGCGGTGGCGATCAAGGACACGGCCCCGGCGGTCCGCGTGGTCGGGGTGCAGGCGGCTGGGGCCGCGTCCTTCCCGCCGTCGCTGGCCGCCGGCGAACCGCGCGACGCGCCCGGCTGCGACACGATCGCGGACGGCATCGCGGTGAGACGTCCCGGCGAGCTCACCCTCGCTCACGTCCAGGCCCTCGTCGACGAGGTCGTGACGGTCGACGACGACGTGATCGCCCGCGCACTGGTCCTGCTCCTGGAACGCGCCAAGCTGGTGGTCGAACCGGCCGGTGCGGTGGGCGTGGCCGCCATCTTGACGGGCGCCTGTGACCTGCGGCCCCCGATCGTGGCGGTCCTGTCGGGAGGGAACATCGACCCGCTGCTGCTGCAGCACCTGGTCACGTCAGGGCTGACCGCCGAAGGCCGCTTCGTGGCGATCCGCACGCGCGTGGCGGACCGACCCGGTGAGCTGCACCGGCTGCTGGGCCTCCTCGCCGAAGAACGCGCCAACGTCGTGGCGGTCGAACACCACCGGTTCCTGCGGCGCCTGCGGATGGAAGAGGTCGAGGTGGTCCTGGAGCTCGAGACCCGCGGCCCCGACCACGTCGAGGCGATCCGCCAGCGGATGCTCGCGGCCGACTACCCGTTCGAACGCGTCTGAGGCCGCATCCTCAGCTCATCCTCAGCCGATCCCTCAGCTTCCTCTCAGCTTCTGTTGGCATCCTCCTTCTCGGAGCGTGAGCGAGGGACATGATGGACATCGGGTCTGGCACCGACTGGGCCGCCGCACCGTTCCGGGCCATCACCTGCCACGGTGACCCGGCGATGCGCCGCGTCCTGGCCGCGTTACGGCCGCATCCTGGCGTTACACACTGGATGTACACATGAGCTACCATATTGCACATGCCGAGGATCCAGGTCATCGTTGACGAGCCCGAACGGGAGGCCTTCCGCACCCAGGCAGAGGCCGAAGGACGATCGCTGTCGGAGTGGTTGCGGGAGGCTGGACGGGAGCGGCTGGCCCGCAGCCAACCGGCTGAGCTCCGCACACGCGAAGACCTCGAGCGGTTCTTCACCGGGTGTGACGAGCGTGAAACCGGCCGGGAACCAGATTGGGATCAGCACCTGGAGGTGATCGCCCAGTCACGCGGCTCCGGGCTGCCACGGCCGTGACGTTCGTGGACACCAACATCTTCATGTACGCGGTCGGGAGACCCCATCCTCTCCAGCACGAGGCTCGTGCCCTACTGATCGACCACGTCGAGGACCGTCGGCCGCTGGCGACGTCCGCGGAGGTCCTACAGGAGCTGATGCACGCGTACCTGCCGGTCCGCCGGCTTCGAACGCTGGATGCGGCTCTGCGCCTGGCGACGGATCTTGCAACCATCTGGCCCATCGAAGGGCGGGACGTCGCCGACGCGCGGCACCTCGTACGGCGGCACCCAGGCCTCGGAGCCCGCGATCTCCTCCACCTTGCTGTCTGTGTCCGGCGTGGGGTCGTAGATCTGCTCACGTTCGACCGCCAGCTGGCCGCCGCGTTCGCCGGGTAACCACGACCTGGCGAGCCGTCCGCGACTGACCGGGCGTGCGGGGAGTCGTCT
>JALYHG010000041.1 GCA_030776725.1 Actinomycetota bacterium | reverse complement strand
GGACGGACCCGGACGTACATCTCCCACACCTGCACGCCGGAGCGGTGGCCGAGGAACTTGGCGACGTCGTCAGGGTCGAGGCCGAGCACGTTGAGCTGGTAGGTGGCGGCCGCGTGCCGTAGCGAGTGTGCGGACCACTGCCACCGCCGCTGACTCTGGGCTCCGGCCGGAGCTGTACCGGCGTCAGGTGGCCACCAGTCCTCTCGCTCCGGCCAGCCAGGCGTCCGCTCGGCGATGGGTTCCCATCGCCGCTCACGCCAGTTGTTGTAGGGATGCAGGCCCCTGCCGACGCGCCGCAGCGCGTCCTCAGGCCCTCGGACCTTGCGACCGGGCGAAGCGAACAGGGGTGCGCCGGCGCCGGTCCCGTCGAGCAGTTCTGACAGCTCTGCGCTGAGCCAGTGTGGCACGAACGCCCAGCGGGTCTTGCGCCACTTCGGCGGCAAGGTCCGCGGTTTCGACTTGTGGACCTGTTCGCGGATGTGGATGCGCCAGCATCCGTCTCGACCATCGAGCACGAACCGGTCGTCGTTGCGCAGTGCGAGGCACTCACTGATCCGCATGCCGGTGTAGGCGAGCAGGTAGATCTGCATCCGGAGACGATGGCCGAACAGCTCCAGAGCCGTATCCGCCAGGGCGTCGATCTGCTCGGGCGGCGGGATCTCCTCCTCCGGCACCGCGCGTGCGCTGCCACGACCGGAGACCGTGTCCTGGTCGGAGACGGCGAGCGGCATCTGGTGCGTGATGGTGAGGTCCGTGGAACGCAGGAAGCGGTTGGCGACGGCCCACTTGATGATCTGGACGACGAGACCGTGGACCTCGGTGTAGGTGCGGTGGGCGCGGGCGCGACGGACGTGTTCCAGTGCTTGGTTGTAGTCATTGGCGGTCAGGGCGCCGATGGGGATGTCGGCGATGGGCACGGCGCCACCGCGGGCCCGCGGGATGGTGATGTCGGAGCCGGTGATCCAGCAGCGGATGAGGCTGCGCACCTTCGACGGGTAGTTGACGCCCCATCGGGGATGCGGGGAGGCGTACCACTGCTCGACGACGTCGCCGAAGGGGAGGTCGGTCGCGTACGCGACGTAGGTCCCACCGACCCGTTCATTCATCTCGGCGAACTTGGCTTCCGCCTTTGCGTAGGCCTTGTCGAGGTCGCGGGCGTAGGCCTCCTTCCTCCGGGACAGCGGCCGGCCCGGCACGACCGGTTCCACCCGGTACTCGACCCGGTACGACGCCGACGCTCCTGTTGCCGTCCGGTCGGTGGGAGCACGCAGCACGACCCCGAGACCGAAGTCGTATGCACCCTCGAGGCGCAGCGCGTCACGAACGAGCTTGGGGACCGGGATGCCGTTGGGTGACGTCATGGTGTCACCGCCGACGTCTGGTCTTCCGGGTAGCGGCGACCAGGTCGTCCGCAGCGACGACAGGCACCGCCTCCATGCCCGGGGGCTGCATGTCGAGCGCGTCCGCGATCACCTCGCGCCGAATCCAGTACTTCTTCCCGCCCGGGTCGCGGCGCGACCGGCGGATCCGCCCCGCCCGTTCCCAGCGGTGGACGGTCGACTCGTCCACGCCGTAGAAGTGAGCCACGTCCGCTGCGCGCCACAGCGTCGGCATCGCGACGCCGGGTGGTTCGAGTGCTGGCTCTCCCATCGCCTATGGAGGCCATCCACGGCCCCATCGTGTGACACGACGGTTGTGGACAAGTGCTTCTCAGCCGCTTCGTAGCAGCCGTGCTGACCAGCTCCGTGCGTACTTTTTGCGTACTTAGTACGCAACTGAACGAAAGGCAGTCATGGGAAACGGCGAGAACCGCCCCGTAGGAGGCGGTTCTGGGCGTGGAGGTGATCGGATTTGAACCGACGACTTCTTCGTTGCGAACGAAGCGCTCTGCCAGGCTGAGCTACACCCCCGGACAACCCGCGAAACGGGCGTTCGGATACTACCGACGCCACCGGTGACATGCTACGGGCCACCGCCTGCGGCGACGTGCCGACGTTGGGTGCAACGCGACGTCAACCGTCCGGTTCCCGCTGCCCAGTGGCGACCTCGAGCGTCTGGCGGTGCGCATCCAGCGCAGCGCGCAGTCGCCGCTGAGCGAGTGCGGTGGTGAGGTCACCGCGGGTGCGCTCGGTGATCGCCCGCGCCCCGTCGGTCGCCCGACGTAGCCCGCGGGTGAGCGCGTCCGGGACGTCGATCGTGACCAGTGTGGCGAGGATCTCGTCCATCCGTTCCAGAGCACCCTCGGCGGCGCCCAGGTCCTCGTGGCGGATCCGGTCGAGGCAGTGGCGGCGTAGCTCACCGACCGTCTCGGCGAGGCCATGCAGCCACGAGCCGTCGTCCACGCCGACCTCCGCCGGCGTCGGCCAGCCCTCGCCGGTCACGGCCGCGGCGGTGATGTAGGCCTCGGCGTACTCCTTGGCCGCGTCCTGCAGGAAGCCGCCGTACAACACCTCGGGTTGGTCACCAGCGGCAGCGACGGCGCGGTGGAGCTGCTCACGGGACTCGCGGATCAGCGTGCGCGCCCGGTCGACCTCACCCCGGTGGATCGCCCGGATCGCGTTCGCTGCCGCGCGGATGGCATCCCGCGAAGCCCGGAAGGCGGCCTCACGCGACTCGTGTCGGTGCACGAACCGGCTGCGGACCGGCTCGGTCACGCTAGCCAGGTCGGGCGTCTCAGCGCGAGCGTCGGACAGCGGTCGATGACTCCAGCAGGTCGTCGCCTTGACTCACTCGGATACCGCCCGCGGTCGGGAGTCGCACTCCTACTCGTCCCAGCGGCGGATGCGGACACTCGACTGAGGCTGCCATGGTTCGCTGCCGTGACGCGCCACCTGCATGCCGCCGGTCGTCTCCATCGGCCCCCCGGCGCCCACCGCCACCGGCAGGCGGTCGAATCCCACGTCGTAGGCCGCGTAGGCCGCGTAGGCCGCGTCGGATCCCACGTCGCGGGCCACGACGTCACCGTCGGGCAGGCTGCGCACGATCGGCGCGACGCGGTCGACCCGGCGCTTCCACCGCAGCAGCAGCCTGACGTACCCGGCGAGGAGCGCCGCCGACCCGAAGAACACCGACCATGCCAGCCCACGCACGGTGAACGCGAGCGGCAGGCTCACCGCCGTGGCCAGCAGCAGCCGGACGAACATGCGCCGGCGCTGGGTCAGCACGGAACTGCGTCGCCGCTTCCGCTCGTCGACGATGCGGCCAGCGTCGCGCGGAACGTAGATGTAGCGACCGCCGGCGCCGACATCGCGACGGGCCAGGACGTCCATGGCCCGCTCGAAGGTGCCGACACTGGTCGTCGGCGACGACCGGCGCGCCCGTAGCGCTCCGGGGAGCAGCACCACACCCCAGATCAGCGCCAGCAGCATCACCCATGCGCCGTTCACCAGGTGTGCCCCTCCCCGCGGCCCACGGGCCCTGGTCGGACCCGCGCCGACGGTATCACCAGCCCCCCGCTGCGCCGAAGCACCCGCGACGGTGCGAGTCGCCGCAGCCGGCGCGCGACGCCATGCCTGCCCAGGCCAGCGGCACCGACCGCGGGGACGTCAGTCGACAGGACCGCCGCCTCTACGGCTCGACGAGGAGGTGAACCGTGACCCGGGTTCCGGAGGGGACGTCGGTGCGCTGTTCGGGGATCTCTGCCAACCCGTCGGCGGCGAGGAGCGAGCTGATCGCCTCTGCTCCCTGCGGTCCGGTGAGCGACGCCGACCAGCCGCTGGCGTCCTGCCGTAACCGCACCCGCAGGAACGTGCGCCTGCCCGGCCGGGTGACGACCGCGTCGGTCAGCCGCGCGCTCACGGTGGGGCGTGACAGGTCGCGCCGGCCCTGCAGGCGGCGCAGCGCGGGACGCACGACGACCTCGAACGACACGAAACCCGACGCGGGTTGGTCCGGGAGCCCGAACACCGGGACGCCCCGCACCCGGCCGTACAGCTGGGGCCCTCCCGGTTCGATCGCCACCGTGGCGGCATGGACCTCACCGAGCATGGCCAGGACGTCACGGACGCGGTCGTAGGCCCCGGCCCTGACGCCGCCCGTGGTGACGATCACATCGGCGTGGCCGATGTTGGAGTCGAACGCGTCGATCAGCGCCCGCCGGTCGTCGGCGACGATGCCGGCCCAGAACGCCACGGCGTCGGCCTGGCGGACCAGCGCTGCCAGCATCGGGCCGTTGGAGTCACGGATCGTCCCCGGCGACGGCGACTGCTCGGGAGCGACCAGGTCGCTGCCCGTGGACAGGATCACGACGCGGGGACGGGGGTAGCAGCGCACCGGGGCGTGACCTAACGCTGCCAGCGCGGCGATGTCTCCCGGGCGGAGCCGACGGCCGGCACGGATCAGACGGGTGCCGGCCGTGATGTCCTCGCCCGCGTCTCGGATGTTGGATCCCGGCGGCGGTGCCACGGAGATCGCCACGACGGCGCCCTCCTGATGCGTTGTCTCCGCTGGCACCACCGTGTCCGCCCCGTCGGGGACCGGTGCACCGGTCATGATCGCCAGCGCTGTGCCCGGCTGGAGCTTCGGCGGGACGCCGGGCACAGCCCGAACCTGGCCTGCGACGCGGAGGCGCACCGGCTGGTCGGCGCTGGCCTCGGTCACGTCGGCGGCCACAACCGCGTACCCGTCGACCGCGGCGCTACGCAACGGCGGGAGACTCTCGGACGGCACCACGTCTTCGGCGAGGACCAGCCCGAGCGCGTCAGGCAACCGCAGCTCGATCGGTTCGAGTGGCTCGAGGTCGGCCAGGATCCGGTCGCGGTAGGCGTCGACCGCCACAATGTCGTCCCGCGCCGCAACGTCGGTGCCGGTCAGCCCCCCGACACCGCTGGCGACCGGGTCGCTCACGTCCGGCTCCGCCGTTCGGCCAGGAACTCCTCCAGCCACTCCAAGAAGGGCTCGGCGATGTCGGAGCGGTCGGCGGCGAGCGCGACGTTGGCTTTGAGGAAGCCGATGACGTCGCCGATGTCGTGCCGCGGCCCCGTGTACTCGACCGCGGTGATCGGGTCACGGCGCGCCAGCGTCCGCAGGGCATCCGTCAGCTGGATCTCGCCGCCCTCGCCGGGCTCGGTTTCGGCGAGCACCTCGAAGACGTCGGCGCCCAGGACGTAGCGTCCGATGATCGCGAGGTCCGACGGTGCGTCCTCGGCGTCGGGTTTCTCGACCAGGTCGTGCACGTCGTACACCCCGTCCTCACCGCGTCGCGGATCGGCCTCGACGATCCCGTAGGAGCTGACCTGCTCGGCGGGGACCGACATCACGGCGACGACGGGGCGGCGGTGACGTTCGAACAGTTCGATCATGCGCTCGAGGAGCTTCTCGTCGGGGTCGACGATGTCGTCACCGAGCAGCACGGCGAACGCCGCATCGCCCACGTGCTGGCGCGCCTGCAGGACAGCGTGGCCGAGCCCGAGCTGCTGCGTTTGGCGGACGTAGTACATGTGTGCGAGCTCAGCCAGGCGGATCACCTCCGCGCGCTCCTCTTGCTTGCCCTTGCCGCTGAGGACGTCCTCGAGTTCGGGGTTGCGGTCGAAGTGGTCCGCGATCGCCTGCTTGTTCCGCCCGGTGACGACCAGGATGTCGTCCAGGCCAGCCTGGACGGCCTCCTCGACCATGTACTGGATCGCCGGCCGGTCGAGCACCGGCAGGGTCTCCTTCGGCTGCGCCTTGGTCACCGGCAGGAAACGGGTGCCGTACCCGGCTGCGGGCAGGACAGCCTTGCGGACGCCAACGGCCGCGTGATCGTCGCTCACGGGGGCTCCTCGACGGTTCAGCCCGTGAGCGTAGGGCCGAGGCGTGCGTCCCGGCCGGTTCTGACCTGACCAGGCGGCCCGTGCGGCCCTCACGCCGTCTCGGACGCCACCCGTGGCGGGACCTCATCGGCGGTCACGACCCGGTCGCGTCCCGCCTGCTTCGCCGCGTACATCGCCTGGTCGGCTGCGCGGAGCAACTCGTCCACGGACCGCTCAGATCCCCGCGTCCCCACCACACCCAACGACACCGTCACCCACAGATCGCCCACTTCCGTCTCGACGGGTGACGCGCCGACCGCCTGTCGGATCCGCTCCGCAGTGCGTGCGGCGCCCTGGAGGTCGGTCTCGGGCAGGACCAGGACGAACTCCTCCCCGCCGTAGCGGGCCACGGTGTCGACCTCCCGGACCTGCGCCGATACGCGCTGTGCGACCTCGATGAGGACCGTGTCGCCAACCGGGTGGCCGTAGCGGTCGTTGACGGCTTTGAAGTGGTCGATGTCGAGGATGATCATGGCGAGGTCGTGCCCGAACCGCGCGGCCCGCTCGACCTCCTCCTCCGCCCGCTGACGGAAGTACCTCAGGTTCCACAGCCCGGTGAGGCCATCGGTGATGGACGCCTGCTGGGTGGCCTGGTGCAGGCGGACGTTCTCGATCGCGACCGACGCCTGCGCGGCGAACGAGCGCAGCGTGTACAGGTCGGCGGCGTCGAACGGCGCCCCGTCAGCCCGGTCGTAGAGCACCAGGACGCCGATCAGCTGGCCGAGTTCGGGGCTGAACAGCGGCACGGCGAGCAACGCGTCCGCGGTCGGCTCGCCGGGGTCGGGGGCGGGCACCTCGTCGGCGTCCTGGGGCAGTCGCACCACCGACGCGGTCTGCGCCACCCACCCCACCACGCCGGAGCCCATCGCGACCGTGCGGTCGACCTCGTCCGGAGCCAGCCCCCTGGCGACCTTGACGTAGAGCTCGCTCCGGCCGGGCGCCAGCATGAACAGCGCCGCGCGCTCCGCGGTGAGCGCTGCGCTGGCCGCCTCGACCACGGCCGCCAGCGTCCGGTTGAGGTCGAGCGTCGACGACAGGGTCTGACCGAGGCGGTCCAGGGAGTCCTGCAGCGCGTCGCGGGAGCGCTCCAGCTCCTGGACCTGGCCGCGCAGGTTGTCGGTCATCGCGTTGAACGCCGCGCCGAGGACCGCGAGCTCGTCGCGACCTCGGACGTCGATGCGGCGGTCGAGGTCGCCAGAAGCCACATCGCGGGCCGCGGCGGCCAGCTCTCGGACCGGTTGGACGACGACCTGGGCCACGAGCCAACCCAGTGCCGCGGCGGTCAAGGCCACGACCGCCAGGATCGCGATCGTCGCCAGCGTCACCCACCGCCGCGCCGCACCGATCGGTTCACGGGAGCTGCTGGCGACGATGCTCCAGTCGTCGACGGCGACCGACTGCACGATCGCCTGGTCGAGCGTGGCGGCGACGATCTCGGCGGGGCTTCGTCCAGCATCGGTGCCGGCGAGGTCGGCCCCGGTCGTGGTCGCGACCGGCTGTTCGTCCACGAACAACGTCAGGTCGAACCGGGAGCCGCTCAGCTCCTCGGCGAGGCGTCGGTCGACCCAACGCCCCGCCAGGATCCAACCCAGGGTGCGGCCCCCGGCGTCCTCGACCACCCTGGCCCGGCCCACCACGAACGGGGTCGTCCGCCCCTGCGTGGCCGCCGCTGCCAGCGTGGCTTCGTCGGGGACCTCGACATCGGCGAGGACCTGGGCGGGCTCGGTGCGGGCGGCCAGTACCGCCCCGCCCTCATCGGTCACCACGACGACGTCGGCACGTCCACGCCCGCCGAACGCGCTCTCGACCGCGGCGCGCACCGCTGCGGCGTCGCCGTCGCTCAACGCGGCTCCCAGCGCCCGCTCCCGGGCCGCGAGGTCCTCGGCGAGATCGCCGGCCCGCTCCCGGACCAGCTCGACCTGCTCGAGGACGCTCTGCAAACCCAGCGTCAGCTGATCGGTGGCCCGGGTCTCGAGCTCGCGGATCAGGACCGCACGGGCGGCGACCGCAGCGACCGTCAACGGCAGCATCACCATGATGCTGAAGTACACGGTCAGCCGGATCCGGAGGCTCACCCGGTCTCCTCGGTCGGAAGCCGCACCTTACGATTGTCGGCGGGGAACTGCCGGAAGGACGCCGACGTGACGGTGGAGGAGGTCACGCGGCGGAAGCGTGAGCTGCGCCGCGACGGCCGCATCCGTCGCGCCGACCTGGTGCCCGCTGAACGCGCCCGCGCCTCCGCCGATGCCGCCCGTCACCTGCTCGAGCTGCCGGAGCTGACGGGTCGGCGTCTGGTGGCGTTCTACGCCCCGTTGGGCAACGAGGCTGACCCGCTCCCGGCTGCGCGAACGCTGCTGCGACGTGGGGTGGCGATCGCTCTGCCGCGGGTCGAGGCCACCGAGCTCGTGCTGGTCGCGACCCCCGACCTGGATGCACTGTCGACCGGCTACCGGGGCGTCCGCGAGCCGTTGGGACCGGCGGTCGACCCTGCGGGGGTGGCCGCGATCGTGCTCCCAGGGGTGGCGTTCGATCGGCGCGGTGGCCGGCTCGGGCAAGGCGGCGGCCACTACGATCGGCTGCTGGCGGCCCTTCCGCGCGACATCACCCGGATCGGGTTCTGCTTCGCCTGCCAGCTGGTCGCCGAGGTTCCGAGCTCGCCGCACGACGAACTGGTTGATGTCGTGGTCACCGAGGAGGGCGTCATCCGCGCCCGGCCGGACGTCGCTTGAGCCGGCGGTGGGAACATCACGTACCCTGGAGCAGTTGGCACTCGGTGCAGGCCACTGCCAGGCTCGTTGCGAGCGCCAACTGTCTGCGTGGGAAGCCGTTGGAGCACCGGCCGAGCCTCGTAGCGAGGAGTTGTGCGACATGCCGACGTACGAGTACGCGTGCCGTGACTGCGGCGAGCACCTCGAGGTGGTTCAGTCGTTCCGCGACGACGCCCTGACCGAGTGTCCCGCCTGCCACGGCCGGCTCCGGAAGGTGTTCAGCGCTGCAGGCATCGTCTTCAAGGGGTCGGGCTGGCACATCAAGGACTACGCGAGGTCGTCCGGTGGCGAGCCGAAGACGCCGCAGGCGGATGGCGACTCCAAGGCGGATGGTGACTCGAAGGCGGATGGCGCCTCCAAGGCGGATCGGGCGTCCAAGAAGGCGACGGCCTCTGAGGGCAAGAAGGGTCAGGCGGGAGACTCGTCGAGCGGCGGTGAGAAACAGAGCGCCTAGCGCGCGAACGGGCCACGGCAGGTGGTGGCGTTCAGCCCCGGATCTCCTGGACGGCCTCCGCGCCGACCGCGATCCCCACTGCGATGAACAGGATGGCCGCGACCAGCCGTAGCCAGTCGAAGCGCGCACGGACGGCGGGCGGCTGAGCAGGCCTGTCCACAGGCTGGCAGGCTTCGGATCGCCACGAACTGCGAGGCCGTGCTCAGCTGTGGGCATGGGCCGCACAACCGGACCGCTCGCCGTGCTGCGTCGCCTCCTGGACGGGCCGCCACCAGCGTTCCCCCCGGCGCTGAACCGGGTGAGCCGGCGGTGGGCCACCGC